>JAEWVV010000236.1 GCA_023458995.1 Bacillota bacterium | reverse complement strand
TATCTAATCTAACTGTCAATAATATTGTATCATGTCCCGAGGATGCTTTCTCTTTATATCCACTTTATTGACGTAAATACAAAGTCTTCTTAAAAGATCTAGATATCATGTCAACCATTCAAAGGGTTTAAGTCCTCCGTCACTCTACTGTCTAAGGTTTTGAGGTTTAATACAACTTTAGCACCCATAATTTATGGCTTAATGAAGCTGTTTTTATTAGAGACTTGTTAAAAAACATAACCGTAAATTGAATAAACTCTATTAAGTTAGTATAATTTAAGTTAATTATTTATTTTATAGTTATATTTGAGTACCCTCATTGCATTTAGTACTGCTAATAATGACACCCCGACATCAGCAATCACGGCTTCCCACATAGTTGCAATTCCGATAGCTCCTAAGGCTAAAAACAGGAATTTAACTCCTAATGCGAAGTATATATTTTGCCAAACAATCTTTCTGGTTCTCTTTGCCACAAAGACCGCAGTACCTATCTTAGAAGGTTCATCATTCATAATCACAACATCAGCTACATCGATGGCTGCATCGGCACCGAGTCCACCCATAGCAATTCCAATATCAGCTCTCGCTAATACTGGTGTATCGTTGATACCATCACCTACAAAGAACAGCTTCCCTCTGCTCGATTTTTGGAGTAATAACTTCTCTACAATATTGAGCTTATCTTCAGGCAACGATTCGCTATGAATTTCATCGATATCTAACTCTTGTCCAACTGCATCAGCAACTAATTTCTTGTCACCAGTTAGCATGACAGTTTTTTTAATGCCTAATGACTTCAACATTTTGATAGCTGCTTTTGAGTCTTTCTTTATCTGATCTGAGACAACAATATTTCCAACATATTTTCCATTGATAGCGATGTATATAATTGAACCCAACGAAACAGATTCCTTGAATTCAACACCTTCTCTTTTCATCAATCTAGCATTCCCGATTGCAATGATATCATTTTGATAAGTTGCTTTTACACCGTGTCCAGATATTTCTTCAACATCAGTAATTAAACTTTGATCTATTTCTTTATTGTATTTATTGACGACTGAGACAGCGATAGGATGATTAGAAAAACTTTCCACATAAGCTGCTTTTTCGAGCAACTCTTCTTGTGTTGCACCATTAGCTGTATTGATTTCAGTCACTGTAAACGTTCCCTCAGTCAATGTGCCAGTCTTATCAAAAACTGCAATCTCAATGTTATTTAATGCTTCTAGGTAGTTTCCACCTTTAACTAAGATACCATTTCTTGATGCAGCTCCAATACCACCAAAGAAACCAAGCGGAATCGATACAACGAGTGCACATGGACACGAAATAACTAAGAATATAAGTGCTCTGTAGATCCATTCCTCAAAAGTTGCACCTTGTATAACGAGTGGTGGTATTACCGCAATCAAAACAGCCAACGAAGTGACAATTGGAGTATATACTCGTGCAAATTTAGTGATAAAATTCTCGGTTGGTGCTTTTTTGCTGGTTGCATTTTCAACCATTTCAAGTACCTTAGAAACAGTTGATTCGCTTGCGAGTTTGGTAACTTTAACGGTCAATAAACCATTGATATTAATACAACCAGAGAGTACCATCTCACCTTTTGTAACATTTACAGGCACAGATTCTCCTGTTAGAATTTTTGTGTCAATTGTGGAAGCTCCTGACAACACTTCACCATCAAGCGGAATTCTTTCGCCTGGTTTAATGATCATTATCTCTCCAGTTTGAACGTCTTCAACACGCATTTCCACAGAAGTGTTGCCTTTTTTAATCGTTGCGACATCAGGTCTGATTGACATCAATTTTTTTATGGATCTTCTGGATCGATTGACTGCTACGTCTTGGAAAATTTCACCGACCTTATAAAAAATCATAACTGCAACTGCTTCAGGATGCTCTCCAATAGCAAATGCACCCATAGTTGCTATCGTCATCAAGAAGTTTTCATCGAACACCTTACCTCGATATATGTTATTGACTGCCTTCAGTACAACTTCTCCACCGATGATGAAATAACTTAGTATAAGTAATACATAACGAAAAACCGTTCCTTCAGCAATCAATAATCCTCCAATAAATAGTAAGATACCTATACCGAAGATGATTAAATCTTTCGTCATTGATGATTCTTCATCCACGTGATCTTCATTCTTCACATTTGATTGTGCTATCGTTACGCCAGGTTCAATTTTATCAATAATTTTTTGAACCTTTTCTTCTATACGTTTTTGATCTAGCGAATTTTTGAATTGAAGTGTCAGTTTTTTTGCTATAAAATCAACGTTGGCACCTAAAATTCCTTCGGTTTTGTTTAATTTTTCTTCAATCTTAGCCGCACAATTTGCACAGTCTAAACCATCTATTGCATAAATGACATTTGGGGTTAGTTCACATACCTCGACATCACCCTCTTCATCTTTCACAATTTTTTTAATCGTGTCAAATAGTCTTGCAGTATCAGTTGAATCCGCAACTTGTACCTTGATTTCTTTTGTAACAAAGTTTAAATAACCTTCCTCAACTCCGTTAAACTTCTTTATCTTTTGTTCAATCTTATCTGCACAACTCGCACAGCTAATTTCTGATAAACTATATTTAATCTCTTTCATGTTTTTTTTCCATTCTACTTATGTTTTAGATGATTCATTGCTTGAGTTATTAACACGTGGACGTGGTCATCGTCAAGCGAGTAATAAACAACATTTCCCTCTTTTCGGTATTTAACCAAACGATTCTCTCTTAAGGTTTTCAATTGATGTGAGACAGCGGATTGACTGACATTGATCACAGCAGACAGATCGCATACACACAACTCGGTTTCTTTTAATGCCAATATGATTTTCATTCTTGTGGGATCGCTAAATGTTTTGAAGAACAAAGTTAGCAGTGAAATAGATTCATTATCTAGTAAGTTTTTATGGGCTATTTCAATTTTTTCAGGGTGAAGAACATTACATTCACAAAACTCTATTATATCTTTTTGATCCATACTAATCTCCTATCTATATGAGCGTTCATTCATATAGATTTATTATATCACAATAAACTACGGAGTCAATAAAAACAACTTCTTTAGATTGCTTCATCGTTTTTTTATGCATTTTTTTAGCATCAAAACAAATAGATTGTAACGAATATTAGGTGCATTTCAGGTTTTAAGTCATTTTTCCCAACTTATTTCGATGAACAAGAATTTTTTATTATGGTTTTGAGTTAATTATATTGTTTAATCTAAGTAATATTTTCTATGATAGAAAATAAAGACACCTTTAAGGATGAAAAATGCCCATAACCTTGAGCTATGAGCATTTCATATTGAATCTATCTCGGGATCTGTTTTTACTTGTATGCGGAATATTACCATAACCTAGTGTTATCTGGGAAGCATTTCTATATAATGGGAATCCAAGTACCTTATAGGCAGTTATCTTAAATTATTCTTCTTCTGGTTCAATACCAAAGAAGTCACACAAAACGAGTCAGTTCGTGTACGTCGGAAACTTATTTTTGGCCATTTTATATTCCCCTATTCCAGACTTTTTCCAGTGTGGGAACATATTTTCACAATATA
>JAEWVV010000235.1 GCA_023458995.1 Bacillota bacterium | reverse complement strand
GTAATATTACAACAGAAATTCAAAAAGGAATTAGTTTCAATCCACTTTCTGGAACATTTGCTTTAAACATTAATTATGATGTTATTTATCAAATCGTTTATCTTTTAATCGGTTTATACGTTGCAAGTTTAATCTTTAACGTCACTCAAGGACTACTCGTCAATAAGATGACTCAAAAGATTACAAAACAGCTTAGAACAGATTTATTCAATAAGATGGACAGACTACCTCTAAAGTATTTTGATCAACACCCACACGGTGATACGTTATCAAGAATGACCAATGATATCGATACGATTGGTCAAGCATTAAGTTCATCTGTATCCACATTATTTTCATCGATCACATTGATGGTCGGTGTACTCATTATGATGTTATCTATTTCATTTTGGTTAACATTGATTGCAGTCTTAACATTACCTCTTACAGCAGTGCTCATGGGAACAATTATGAAGAAAGCACGCGGTTTTTTTAGAAGACAACAGATGACATTAGGTCTACTCAATGGTCATATTGAAGAAAACTTTACGAACCAACAAATTATTAAAGCTTATCGTGCTGAGGTTTCCATGTTAAAGACATTTGATACGCACAATAAAGATTTATATGAATCATCATGGAAGTCACAATTCATTTCAGGGTTGATGATGCCATTAACAACATTTGTGGGTAACTTATCATATGTTGCTGTCTCCGTAGTTGGTGGTATATTAGCTATTTCACGTGGTTTAATGATTGGAGATATCCAGTCTATGCTCATGTATGTTAGAACGTTCTCACAGCCACTTGGTAACATCGCTCAAAGCTTAACGATGACTCAAACAGCACTTGCAGCATCTGAACGTGTCTTTGAATTCTTAAATGAAAAAGAAATGGAACTTGAGACAAATAAAGTCACACTTGAAGAAGTGAAAGGCAACATTGTCTTTGATCATGTGAAGTTTGGTTATGTTGAAGATAAAGAAATTATTCATGACTTTAATGCAACCATTAAAGCGGGCCAAAAGATTGCCATTGTTGGTCCTACAGGAGCTGGTAAAACAACGCTTGTTAATCTTCTTATGAGATTCTATGAATTAAATAGCGGTTCCATCCAAGTAGATGGCGTAAAGACAACAGATTTAACACGTCATCAAGTGCATGAACTCTTTGGTATGGTTTTACAAGATACATGGCTATTTAAAGGAACCATTAAAGAAAACTTGAAGTATGGTAGACCTGATGCTACTGATGAAGAAATGTATGAAGCAGCAAAAGCAGCTAACATCCATCACTTTGTTAAGAGCCTACCTTTTGGATATGATATGGTTTTAGATGAAAACGCAAGTATTTCTCAAGGTCAAAAACAATTATTAACAATCGCAAGAGCGATGGTTAATAACGCACCCATGTTAATTCTTGATGAAGCTACATCATCTGTAGACGTTAGAACAGAACTTCTTATTCAAGAAGCGATGGATAACTTAATGAAGGGTCGCACAACTTTCGTGATTGCTCATAGACTTTCAACCATTAAAAACGCTGATTTAATTTTCGTCTTAAAAGATGGAAACATCATCGAAACCGGAAAACACCAAGACTTACTCGATCAAAAGGGTTTCTACGCCGATTTATACAACAGCCAGTTTGAGGTTTCTGAATGAATAAAGTAAATCTTGATGCGATGCCAACACTTTTCGCAGCACTTCATAAAAAAATGATGGATAACCATCAAAAGATCTTAAGTGAATATGGATTAACAAAGATTCACAGCCCTTATTTAATGATTTTAAATGATCATAAGGAAGGACTTACACAGCGTGAGATGATTGATGCTTTATTTCTTGATAAAGCGCATGCATCACGTGCACTCCGTGATCTTATATCCATGTCAATGATTAAAAGAGATGATGAAACGATGTATAAGAATAAGTATTATCTACTCGAAAAAGGCGAGGAAGTCGTTACGGCATTAAAGAAAGATACGTTGCAATTAAGAATGAAAATTCTAGAGTTGATGACCGAAGAAGAAATCATGATGTTTCGTAATCTAACTGAAAAAATCATTAAAATACTCGAATAATTTAAAATGCCAGGCACTTATGCTTGGCATTTTTTTATCGTCATATTTCATCATTCTAAAACGTTTTCATTTACAGGAATATGAAGTGACTTATTATGTATGATATAATACACTCGGGAAAAGTGGTTATCTTGATTTCCAAGGAGTCTATAAATTAATGCGCAAAACAAAACTCGTGGGTACATGTGGTCCCGCATCTGAGGATAAGAATATTTTAAGACAATTAATTTTATCGGGAGTTAATGTCGTCCGTAACAACTATTCACATGGTGATCACAACGAACATATTAATCGCTTTAGACTAGTTCATGAACTTAATCAAGAACTTGGGACCTATGTTGGGACAATGATGGATACGAAAGGTCCAGAAATAAGAACCCATCAGTTTGTGGATGGCAAAGCTTACATCAAACAAGGTCAAACAGTTACTGTTCACATGAAAGAAATTTTAGGTGATGATACCAAGTTTTCGATTACGTATCCTAACTTAATCAATGATGTCGAAGTTGGAACAACATTACTTGTTGATGATGGATACTTAGCACTATTAGTCATTGAAAAAGATTTGACAGAGAAAACGTTAATTACGGTTGCTAAAAACAACCATATGATTAAAAACAAGCGTGGAGTCAACGTTCCAAACACCATCTTAAATATGCCTTTCTTATCAAACCAAGATATCTTAGATATTAAATTTGCGTGCCAAAATGATTATGATTACATTGCTGCATCCTTTGTTAGACGTAAGGATGATGTCTTTGCTATACGCGAATTATTGAAATCTGAAGGTAAAGACTATATAGGAATTATTGCTAAAATAGAAAATCAAGAAGGTATCAATAATGTGGGTGACATTATTGATGCTGCTGATGGCATTATGGTTGCTAGAGGTGATCTAGGGGTTGAAGTATTTCCTGAAGATTTGCCGCAAATGCAAAAAGAAATCGTTCATAAGTGCCAACAAAAAGGAAAACTCGTGATTGTTGCGACTCAAATGCTCGAGTCGATGCAAAATAATCCTAGACCAACCAGAGCTGAAGTATCAGATGTCGCTAACGCAGTTTATGATGGTACAGATGCTACGATGTTATCTGGTGAAATGGCTCAAGGGAAATACCCTGTTGAATCGGTTGAGTACATGGCAAAAATCAGTGAAAAATCTGAAAAATATGTTGATCATAAAAAGTTTATGGAACGAGCTTTATTTGAAGGAGATAACCTCCTCGATGCCATCTCGTTTGCTGCAGCACAAGCTGCAATGCATTACAATGTCAAGGCGATTATAGCGTATGGCTATAAGGCGTCTGATAACCTATCTAAATATCGTTCGATCGCACCGATTGTCGGTGTGGTGGATTCCTATCATAAAGCAACGTCCTTGTCCCTGTATTATGGGGTCTTTCCTGTCATCGGTCAAGATGAGCTCGAAAGAAGACTTAAGAGTCTTGGGGTTGTGAAGGGGGATACCATCCTCGTAGTTCGTAAATATCATATTGAGTTTATAAACTACTGACGAATGAATCATGCAATAAGCATCATTCGTGATGCTTTTTTTATGGAATTGGTTAATCAAAATATACATATAGATTCTAGGAGGGTATTATGACAATTGGGTTAGTAGGTATCGGTGAAAACATTATGTTTGTTTTCGGTGGTCTTGCACTATTCTTGTTTGGTATCGGTTTGATGAGTGATTCACTCAAAGCTGCTGCAGGTAATAAGTTAAAGTCAATCATTGAAAAAACAACGAATACACCACTGAAAGGCATCCTTGTTGGAATTGTTCTGACACTTCTTATTCAATCATCTTCAGGAACAACAGCGCTTATGATTGGCCTACTTAGAGCAGGGTTAATGACATTACCTCAAGCTGTGGGTATTATCATGGGTGCGAACATCGGAACAACAGTCACCGCATTCATTATTGGTTTACCAATAGCTGATTTTGGGTATATCTTTTTAGGAATTGGTGTCATCATGACATTTATTGGTAGAAAGAGAATCCATCATATTGGTGGTGTTCTCACCGGGTTAGGTATGCTTTTTATCGGTCTTGAAGTCATGGGATCTGGCTTAAAGCCGCTATCTGATACACCAGCTGCTGAACAAATGTTTCAAGTCTTCTCACAAAACTGGTTCTTAGGTACCCTTTTTGGTACAGTCTTTACAGCTGTTGTTCAGTCTTCATCTGCAGCCATTGGTGTTCTAGAAAAACTATATGCACTCAATGCTGAAGGTATTAATACGATAACATTATCGGGTGCAATCCCCATTCTACTTGGTGCCAACATTGGTACAACCATTACAGCCTTTTTAGCTTCTTTAGGTGGTAATACGGAATCAAAAAGAGCAGCTTTCATTCACGTACTTTTTAACGTTTTAATGACTGTTACTTTCTTGATTTTACTTGTTCCGTATCGTCATTTCATCATTTGGTTTGAAGAAACGTTCTTGACCCGTTATTCGATGATATCTATTGCGTTCGCACATGCATTCCAGAATATAGTGATGACAATTATTCTTTATTTCTTTATTAAACAAATGATTCAACTTGCAAAACTTGTGATAAAAGATAAGGATAAAAAACATATACCTGATGACATGTTTGATGAAAAACTGATTACAGAAGCACCTTATCTAGCACTTGAAGTTGCAAAACGTGGTATTATGGCGATGGGTGCTGTCATTAAAGAATATTTTGACATCGTCAAAAGTTATAGTTTTCAAGAAATAGAAGGTTTAATTGAGGAAGGTTACACACTTGAAATGATTACAGATACGTATGATATTAAACTTCATGACTATCTGATTAAAATTTCAATGGCTGGATTAGCCAAAGATGATTCAGCAAAACTCTCAAGAGACTTAGATACAATTAAAGATTTTGAACGTATCGGGGATCACTTAACTAACGTTTTAGAGTTTTTCAAAGAACGTTATACTGAAAACCAACTTCTTTCAGAAGAAGGAACAAAAGATTTAATAGAACTCTATGGCGTATTAGGACAAATGCTAGATGATACGTTAGAAAGCTTTAAAAATCAAGATGTTGAGCTTGCTAAAAAAGTTGTTAAAACTGAAGATATCATCGATGAACTTGAAGAAAAATTTAGATATCGCTATATCGAAAGATTAAAGAACTTAGAAGTAACATTCGTAAGAGCAGCAAACTATCCTGATATTTTAGCAAATCTTGAACGCATTGGTGACCATTTGATGAACATTGTAAGTTCAGTAATTGAACCGATGTATGTTCCACAAAGTGTGATTGTTCCTAAACCTCACGAACTTGATATTGATATTTAAATAAAGGATGTGGTGTTATGTTTGAACTAAAAGCCCCTTATACACCGAAAGGTGACCAGATTAAAGCCATTGAAAAGTTGAAAAACAACATTCAAAGCGGAATCAAAGAACAAGTTCTTTTGGGTGCAACAGGTACAGGTAAAACATATACCATCGCTAACATTATTCAAATGCTCCAAAAGAAAACCCTTATTCTCGCGCCTAATAAGACCTTAGCTGGTCAGCTTTATGGCGAGCTTAAGGCTTTTTTTCCTAACAACCGTGTTGAATACTTTATTTCATATTATGATTACTATCAACCTGAAGCATACGTTGTCTCCTCGGATACCTATATTGAAAAAGATTCATCGATTAATGATGAAATTGATGAGATGAGACATGCAGCAACCTCATCACTTTTAGAATCTGATGATGTGATTGTCGTAGCATCCGTTTCTTGTATCTATGGGATCGGTGATCCTGATGACTATAAGAAAGCGATGATTTTTGTTAGAAGTGGTGATGCTTACGGTAGAGATAAACTGATTAATAAGTTAGTAGAACTCACCTACCAACGTAACGACATCGATTTTCATCGTGGTACGTTTAGAGTGCGAGGAGATTCCATAGAAGTCATTCCAGCTTATGAAAGAGCTCAAGGGATTAGAATCTCTTTCTTTGGTGATGAAGTCGATGAAATTAAACGTTTTGATGTTTTAACAGGACAAGCACTTGAAACATTATCGTTTATAACGATTTTCCCAGCGACACACTTTATGACTGATCCCGATAAATTAAAAGAATCAATTCGTCGTATTAAAAATGAACTTCAAGAACAGATCGCTTATTTCAAAGGTGAAAATATGCTTCTTGAAGCACAGAGAATCGAACAACGTACCCGCTATGATATTGAAATGCTTGAAGAAATTGGCATGTGTAGTGGGATTGAAAACTATTCAAGACATTTATCACTTCGTAATGCGGGTGAAACACCAGCAACACTGATTGATTTCTTTGGTGACGATTTTCTAATGATCATCGATGAATCACACGTCACAGTACCTCAAGTAAGGGGGATGTATAACGGTGATAGATCACGCAAAATGACACTCGTTAATTATGGATTTAGATTGCCATCAGCACTTGATAATAGACCTCTTCAATTCAACGAATTTGAAAGTAAAATCGATAAAATCATTTATCTATCAGCAACCCCAGGTGCTTATGAACTTGAAAAGGGTATACCCATTGTTGAACAGATCATTAGACCTACCTACTTACTTGACCCTGAAATCGAAATTAGACCCTCTAAAGGTCAAATGGATGACCTCTATTTTGAAATCAAGAAAAGAGTACAGGCAGGTGAACGTGTCTTAGTAACGACATTAACCATTCGTATGTCTGAAGATTTAACTGCTTATTTTAAACAACTTGGTGTTAAAGTCGCTTACTTACATAGTGAAGTTAAATCATTAGAGCGTATTACAATTTTAAGAGATTTACGTCTTGGTAAATACGACTGCTTAATTGGTATTAACCTTTTAAGAGAAGGACTTGACTTACCTGAGGTATCTTTAGTTGCGATCTTGGATGCAGATAAACAAGGTTTCCTTAGAAGTGAACGAAGCTTAATCCAAACGATTGGTAGAGCTGCTAGAAACCAAAATGGTCGTGTCATTATGTATGCGGATTCCATATCGGATGCGATGGCGTATGCAATTAAAGAAACAAACCGTAGAAGACAACTACAACTTGATTTTAATGCAGCAAACAATGTTGTTCCAGTTACGATTCAAAAAGATATTCGTGACAAGATTAGCATTAAAGAAGATATCGTGGAAGAACCTAAAGATTATCAGAAGATGTCTAAGAAGGATAGAGAAAAGATGATTAGAGATTTTGAAGTTGAAATGAAACAAGCAGCTAAGAATCTTAACTTCGAAAGAGCAGCGGAACTTAGAGATCTTATCTTTGAACTAAAAGCGGAGGACTAGATGGAAAAAGATCAATCCGTGATGAAAAAAATCATTGAAGAAGATTATATGCGGAGAGTGAAAACTTTCCGCGCTTTACCTATTGAAGATAAAAATGTCATTTTAGGTGATTCACTTGTTGCATACTTAAATCATAGACTTTATCATTTAAACGATTGGGTCAATATGGGAATTGCTGGAGATACAACTGTAGGTGTTCTTAATAGGTTAGATGCAGTCATCAGATTAAAACCAAGAAAAGTGATTTTAAGTATTGGATCAAATAACCTCGTATTAACGGATTTAACAATTGATGAAAGTATAGATCAAATCCTTGAAATTGTTTCTACTCTCCAAGAGTTTTCTGATGTTTATGTGCTTTCGATTACGCCAGTTAATTCAAAGACAAAGTTAGCTAAAGAACTTTATATTGCTGGAAGAACGAATGATGATATCAATCAGATGAATGAAAAAATTAAACTCAAACTAAAGAATCATTATATCGATATCGCATCAGCACTTAAAGATCAAGATGGTTTATTAAGGGAAGAACTTACAACAGATGGCATTCACTTAAATCATGAAGGTTATATAATCATGATTGAAAAGTTAAGTACGATTCTATTTTAATTTTCATGAAGTCGTTTAATCATTATGATATCCATGAAATTCAAATCCACAAACACTTGTGGATTTTTCTTTTTTAAGACTTGTCCTTGGTAAGAATTCTTTACCTATGGTAAGATAAGTATGGAGTTGATAACAATGAATGCACAAACCCATTATCAAGCGGGATTGACAAATTATATATTGAACACACCTAAAAAGAATATTATGGTCGCACTTGAACATTTCAGCCAAGCGGTTGCTTTAGGTCATGCAGACGCCCATTATTTTTTAGGACGATTTTATGGATTAGGGGATGGTATTTCCATCGACTTTGCTAAAGCAAAAGAACATTACGAAAAAGGACTTGCTTTAGGGTCTTATAAATGCGGATATGCCTTAGGTCTTTTATACCATTCAGGTATTGGTGTTGAAAAAGATGAAGATTTAGCAAAAGAATATTTTAATAAGAATTACGATATCTTACTTTCTGAAGCAGAAGCAAAAGATCCAGTGAGTATGCATATTTTAGGTACATATTTCTATTACGGTTTTTCTGTTCAACGCTATATCTTTAAAGCGATGGAATGGTTTATTAAAGCTGCTGATTTAGGATACAGTGATTCAGAGTACATGTTAGGTATGATTTATGAAACGATTGGACATGAAGAAAATGAAACAACCAAAGCAAATTATTACTATGAACTTGCTGCTAAGCAAGATCATCCTTATGCACTTTACGCATTAGGTATTAATGCACTAGAAGAAGAAAGATACCGGGATGCCATTTTCAATTTAGAAAAAGCAGCCAATCAAAACTATGCATTAGCAGCATATACGCTTGCGATGTATTACCACGAAAAAGAACCTAAGTATCCGGTTAAAGCATTTGAATGGTTTATGGTTGCTGCTAAACAAAATCATACAGAAGCAGAATATTATGTTGGACTCTACTACCAAAACGGTAAAGGAGTTCCCCAAAATATCGAACAATCGATTCATTGGTATGAAAGAGCAGCTATAAAGAAAAATAAAAATGCACTCTATCATTTAGCAATGATTTTAATTAAACAAGAAAAGAAAGACTATGTAACGGTTGCTAAACTACTTGAACAAGCAGCTAAACAAGATCACCCCAATGCACAATATAATTTAGCTGTCATGTATCAAAAGGGTGATGGTGTTGAAAAGGATATGCAAAAAGCATTATTCTGGTATGAAAAAGCAAGCGATGCAAATCTTGCGATTGCACAATACAATTTAGGTATGATCTATTTTGAAGGAGCGATTGTTCCTAAAGATGAGAATAAAGCGAAAGAGTTATGGCAAAAAGCAGCCAGTCAAGGATTGGAGGCTGCAGTCAAATTAATGTATTCGATTAATAACTATGAGAAACTGCAGAAATCAACATGGCAGTCTTAAAATATCTTTATCTTAGTTTTGGTATCATCTTTTATGTGTTCTTAAATGTAATCTCTTATACGATGCCAACATTTCAAGGGAATATGACAACGAAGATTTTGTTTAGTTCAATAAGTCTTATCTTGCTGATCTTAGATTTTATCGTAATACTAAAAGCCGAACTTATATTTAAGAAACCATTAAAAGATATGACAACATATACCAAAGTGATGATCTATTTAGGTGTCATCGTTATTCCACTCATCAGTTTATACTATCAATCATGACTACAAATAAGTCATGATTTTTCTTTCTTTAATTGAAAGTATAACAATTTTATAAAAATATCGTATCATAGATATAAAAGATGAAAGCGGGGGAGAACATGATTCCTGAAGTTAAGAAAGCACATGTCTATATGGTGGGACGGATTCTCATTTTTGTTATGATTGGTATTATCGTATTACAAGTGGGGCTTTTTTTACTTATGCCACCACCTTCAACAGCTATAGGATTTTATGAGCTTTTCGAAAAGAATGCATTTTTAGGACTGATTAGTCTTGATTTCCTTTATTTAATTAATAATACATTACTGATTATGATCTATTTTGCGATATCACTTTATGTATTTCAGTTTAAACCGGTTTTAGCATTGCTTGCTATGCTTGTTGGGGGAATTGGAATTACGAGCTATTATGCATCAAATCCAGCGTTTGAGTTTTATTTCTTGAGTCAAAATTTTTCAGGGGCAACGGGTGTAGAACTTGAAAGATTAATTACAAACGGAGAATTACTGCTTGCAAATTATATTGGCACAGCGTTTATCAGTTACTATATTTTAAATGCGATTGCACTCTATATCTTTGGTGCCGCGTTCTTTTTTGAAAAGAATGCATCACGTAGTGTTGCGATTATGGGGTTAATCTCAGCTTTCTTCATGTCAATCCCATCATCATTTGGTACAGTTGGTATGGTGTTTGCACTCCTTTCACTCATCCCATGGGTTGTCTTCTGCTTAATGATTGCACATCGCTTTAATTTGAAAATAAAGCAGATTAAGATCGAACAAATCAAAATTTAAGTAAATAAAAAGAGAGAGCACGGAATCATCCGTGCTCTCTCTTTTTATTTGATTGAAAGATTTATTTCTGAGCTGCAAGTTTAACAATTTCAATAAAGATCTTAACCGCTTTTTCCATTTGGTTGATCGAAGCAAACTCCATACGACCATGGAACTGATAACCGCCAGTTCCAATATTGGGGCATAAAAGTCCTTCATAAGTTAATCTTGCACCATCTGTGCCACCTCTGATTGCCTTAAAGAATGGAACAACGCCAACATTTTCCACTGCTTTTTTAGCGAGATCAATGATGTGCATATGGTTCTTAATAATTTCATACATATTGAAGTATGAATCTTTAATGGTGAGTTCTACAGCATCATAACCATACTTTTTATTCATGTAGTTAGTGATTTCTTCAAACTCACGTTTTTGGTTTAAGAATTTTTCCATATCATGGTTACGAATGATATAATGCGCGTGCGCCTGTTCTACTTCACCCTTTAAACCGGTTAAATGGTTGAATCCTTCATAGCCTTCGGTGTATGCAGGATTTTTAAATGCTGGAAGCATATCATGAAATTCCATTGCAAGATGAAGTGCATTAATCATTTTGTTTTTTGCTGAACCTGGATGAATGGATTTTCCAATAAAGTTTAGATCAGCAGAAGCAGCATTAAAGTTTTCAAATTCAATACCACCAACTTCATCACCATCAGCTGTATACGCAAAATCAGCTTTAAACCAATCATAATTGAAATGATCAGCGCCCTCACCAATTTCTTCATCGGGTGTAAAACAAATATAGATATCACCATGTTTAACTTCAGGGTTTTCAACAAAGTATGAGGCAACTTCCATGATTTCTGCAACACCACATTTATCATCAGCACCTAAAAGTGTATTTCCATCGGTTACGATGATGTCATCCCCAATCACTCTTGATAAACTTGGATATTGATCAGGAGCCATCGATAACTTATCATTTAATTTAATTTCTGAACCATCATACTTATGAATGATCCGAGGATTCACATTATTACCAGGTGCATCAGGTGATGTATCCACGTGCGCGATTAATCCAATCGCAGGCGCGCCTTCTATATTTTTACTTATTTTAGCGTACGTATAACCGTAATCGTCTAAGAATGCATCAAGTCCCATGTTTTTAAGTTCTTGAACTAAAATGCGTGATAAATCTTTTTGTTTTTCTGTTGAAGGATGGGTGTGTGTCTCATGCGAAGACTGTGTATCCACCTTAACATAACGTAAGAAACGTTCAATGAGTCTATTCATAAACATACCTTCTTTCTCTTGTGCTAACATTATTATACGATAAAATGATTGATTTTTGAAGATGAACTTGAAAAAATTAAGCACTCAATTAATATTTTTAATTTTTTATTGAAAAACGCTTGACATTATAAAAAAATGAAATATAATTAAGGTGTAAATTAAAATTATTAATGAAGGTGAGTGAAAAATGACGAAAGATGAAGTTTTAACTCAAACGAACCGTCAAGAATTACATCCCAAAGAAGCGTATAAGATGCTCTACCCTAAACTAAAAGAACGAAAACCCAGAAGATCGTCTTTTGTAAGGATCAGCATTAAAGTACCTGATTCTAAAGGAGTCAATGTATTTCTAGGAGTTTTGTTGCTACTGCCAATCCCCATATTTATTATCAAATGGGTCTTAAAGAAAAGAGCAAACAAAGTGATTAGCGATCAATTCCAATTGACACCACTAGAACTGATTGAACTCGTTTCAATCAAAGGTGTTAAAGTTGATATCAAGAGTAATACCAATGAAAGAGTCTTAATCAAGACCATCTAATAAGGAGGCTATGCCATGGAAAAAAAATTAAACGTAAACCCAGTATTATCAACATGTCCTGTATGTAAACACGAGCTTCGCGTTGAACGCTTGCATTGTGATCATTGCCACACAGCAATTGAAGGATCATTTACCTTATCTAAGTTTAACTACTTAGAAACAGATAAACTTTACTTTATTGAAATTTTCATTAAAAATAGAGGTAACATTAAAGCGATTGAAAAAGAACTTAATATCAGTTACCCAACGGTAAAGAAAATGCTTGATGAAGTGATTGTTGGTCTAGGATACTCTATTACTGAAGATGATGACACATTCCAAAAGTCATTTGAAAAAGAAGAAGCCACACCTAAAGCTGTGAAGTCAAGTATCTTAGAAAAGATTGAGAGGGGTGAATTATCTGTTACAGATGCACTCGAACTCTTAAAGAAGAAATAAAAAGAGGTGAACATATATGTCAAAAGATCAACTTAAAGAAGAAAGAATGAAGATTTTAGAAATGCTATCGAAAGGCATTATTAAGGCTGATGAAGCTGAAAAGTTATTAGCTGCTCTTGAAGGAGCTAAAGCAGATGAAATTTTTGCAGAACCTGTCTTAAATCCTAAAAAAGCACCATTTAGAATGCTCAAGATCTATGTGGATTCCAATGATGGTGACGTTATTAAAATCCAAATCCCAATTGAGTTTGCTAAATTACTGAAGACAGGTAAGTTCAATGTGAACTTACAAGATGCAGATATCGATATCGATTCATTAATTCAAATGATCAACACCGGTGTTGTTGGCGAAATCGTCAATGTACAATCAGGTGACGGAGATGTTGTACGTATCGTTGTCGAATAGACTAAGATTTTAGTCATGTATGAAGTATAAGGGCTAACCACTAGCCCTTATCTGATGTTGTGGCGCAAGCCAAAAGAGGAAACACATATGCTACTTAGTAAACACTTTCGTCATTATTATCTTAAGTACGCACTTTACTTCATTGTAGGTATTGCAGTACTGATTGCAGTCGATTGGCTGCAACTCGATATTCCTAAACTCGTTGGAGGAATCATCGATAGCCTTAAACAAGACGTACCGGATAGAACCTTAATCGAACAATCGATTATCCATATTGGTATTCTTGCTTTATCCATTACAATCGGTAGATTTTTATGGAGATATACCATCTTTGGGGCATCGCGTCGGATTGAATTCGAACTTAGAAATGTGATGTTTGGTCATGCGACTAAATTATCACAATCTTATTATAGCCAGGAAAAAGTCGGTGGTTTAATGACTTATTTCATCAACGACTTAGAAGCAGTTCGTATGTCATTTGGTCCTGGTATTTTAATGCTGATTGATGGGTTAATGTTAGGTGGTTTTGCACTGTATCGTATGGCAAGACTTAATTTAATGCTTACGCTCTATGCAGCAATCCCAATGGCATTATTAACTGTAGGTCTTGTATTTATCAGAAAGAGAATTACAGGTCATTTTAAAACTAGACAAGAATCTGTAGAAAAATTATCTGATTTTACACAAGAAAACTTTTCTGGGATCACAGTTATCAAAGCTTTCGTTCGTGAATTAAAGGAAGCAATGTTATTTAGAACGAGAAATCTTGATTTATATGATAAGAATATTAAGTTTATGAAGTTCATTATCATCATTAATATCGCATTAAGCGTTGCCATTAACATCGTTATTTTGGTTATTATCGTTTTAGGATCACTTCTTGTTGTTAGACACGAAGAAGCAGGATTAACATCGGGTCAATTAACAGAGTATCTCGGTTACTTCTTTACGCTCATTTGGCCAACGATGGCACTTTCTCAATTCATCAATATTCAAAGCCAAGCTAAAGCATCTGCTGAACGTATTGAAAAGTTCTTAGATCAACCACTTGATGTTAAAGACTTAGATGATGCACATGATATTCCTAACTTAAGAGGAGCCCTAAAAGCAACCAATTTAACGTTTAAATATCCCGATGGTGATCAACCTGTTTTAAAAAATGTTTCATTTGAAATTAAAGCGGGTGAAATGGTTGGTATTTTAGGTAGAACGGGTAGCGGAAAATCAAGTCTCGTGGATCTTTTGTTAAGAATCTACAATCTAGAACCAGGCATGATTTACTTAGATGGTCATGACATTATGAAGTTATCCATTAAGTCAGTTAGAAATACAATGGGTTACGTTCCACAAGATAACTTTTTATTCTCAGATACCATTACAAATAATATCGGTTTTGCATTAGATAAACCAACAGAAGATGATGTCACAGAATCTGCTAAGTTATCCGATGTCTATGATAATATCATGGAGTTTAAAGAAAAGTTTGATACGATTTTAGGAGAACGTGGTGTTACAGTTTCTGGTGGACAAAAACAACGTATCTCGATTGCAAGAGCACTTGCTAAAAATCCTGAAATCTTAATCTTGGATGATTCTGTTTCCGCAGTTGATACAAAAACTGAAGAAGCAATCATTAAAAACTTACATCGTATCAGAAAAGGTAGAACGACCATTTTCATTGCTCACCGTATTTCAACAGTGAAACAGATGGATAAAATCATTTTGCTTGATCAAGGAGAAGTTGTAGCAATCGGTTCTCATAAGGAACTGATGAAGACATCCCCACTTTATCAAGATATGGTCAAACGTCAAACACTGGAAAATATCGTTCAAGGAGGTGCTATCCATGAAAGACTTTAAAGATAACACCCGGGAACGCAGTGATAAAGAAGTGATTAAGAGACTTTTATCTTATGCTAAACCTTATAAGCGTGAGTTTGTATGGATTATCATTATGATGATTGTCGCATTAGGTATTCAACTGATTCCACCATTACTGATTGGTTTAACGGTTGATACTGTAGGAAATGATGCATTAACTGCAAATGAAAAAATTCAGTTTATCGTGATCCTTTCCATCTTCTTTATTGTGATATTAGCGATTGGTAATGTAGTTTCCTATATCCAAGGCATCATGTTACAAAAGGTTGGTCAAAAAACGGTTGTATCACTTCGTGATGAAGTATTTAACCATATTGAACATTTAAACATTGGTCAGATCAATCAAGTACCTGTGGGAAAACTTGTTACACGTGTCATCAATGATACCAATACGATTAGTGAAATGTATACCAATGTCGCAGTCAATTTAGTAAGAAATATACTTTATTTATTCGCGATTGTGATTGTCATCTTCATTATTAACTGGAAGATTTCGTTATTCGTTGTTGCAACCGTTCCTTTTGTTTTCCTAGCAACCGTTATTTTTAGAAAATATTCAAGAACGTCTTATCGTCGTGTTAGACAAAACGTTTCTGAAGTTAACGCATTTTTATCAGAAAACTTATCTGGTATGAAAGTAACTCAAATCTTTAATCAAGAAGATAAAAAACGTAATGAATTTAAAGAACACAGTTTAAAACTTCGTAACAGTTATCTTCAAGAAATCTTAGTGTTTGGTATATACCGCCCCATTGTTTATTTACTATCCATGGTCGGTTCAGTTCTTGTCCTTTATGTAGGGTATCAAGAAGTTATTGCAGGTTTCATCACTGCAGGTATTCTTTATTCTTACTATGCTTATGTTGGTGATTTCTTTGAACCTATTCAGCAGTTAGCAGAACAGTTCAATACACTTCAAAATGCATTCGCATCCGCTGAAAAAGTGTTTGATGTGCTTGATACAAAACCTGATATCGTTGATGATCCAGATGCAATAGAACTTAAATCATTTTCAGGTCAAATCGAATTTAAGGATGTATGGTTTTCCTATATTCCAGGTGAATGGGTCTTAAAAGGTGTATCATTTAAGGTCAATCCAGGTGATACAGTAGCTTTCGTTGGGGCAACCGGTTCAGGTAAAACAACGATACTTGGTCTAATTGTTAGAAACTATGAAATCCAGAAAGGTGAAATTTTAATCGATGGTATCGATATTAAAAAGATTTCAAGATCATCCTTAAGAAGTCACATTGGACAAATGTTACAAGATGTATTCCTCTTCTCAGGTACGATTAAAGAAAATATCACACTTCGTGATGATGACATTACGACGGAAGAAGTTATATCTGCATCACAGTATGTTGGGGCAAACACATTCATTGAAAAACTACCGGATCAATACGATCATGTCGTTTTAGAACGTGGTAACAACTTCTCTGCTGGACAGCGTCAACTCATCAGCTTTGCACGTGCACTCGTCTATAAACCTAGTTTAATGATTCTAGATGAAGCAACAGCTAATATCGATAGTGAAACCGAAGGTTTAATTCAAGAATCACTCGAAAAGATGATGACAATCTCTACCATGCTCATTGTTGCTCACCGTTTATCAACCATTCAGCATGCGGATAAAATCATCGTGATGCAAAAAGGTGAGATTAAAGAAGAAGGTAATCACCAAGAGTTATTAAAACTTGGTGGACTCTATTACAATCTCTATCAATTACAATATGAAGAAAAGGAAGCAAACCCAGCATAAGGGGTTGCTTCTTTTTTTCGTGACAAATATTTCTTATTCGCATACAATAGTAATAAGAGAGGATGTGGTGTAATGTATCAAGCAAATCCAAATCGTTATGAAAAAATGATCTTTCGTCGTGCGGGTAAAACAGGATTAAAGCTTCCCTTGTTGTCATTTGGTTTATGGCAAAACTTTGGTGAAACGAATGATTATGAACTATGTAAAAAGATGATTTTTACAGCGTTTGATCACGGGATCATCCATTTTGATTTAGCCAATAACTATGGTCCACCTGCAGGTTATGCAGAAAGTATGTTTGGTCGTATTTTAAAAGATGGGTTAATGGAGTATCGTGATGAACTCATTATTTCAACAAAAGCAGGTTATTACATGTGGCCTGGTCCATATGGTGATTTTGGGTCCAGAAAATATTTAATGGCTTCACTCGATCAATCACTTAAACGGATGGGTCTAGATTATGTCGATATTTTCTATCATCATCGCTATGATGAAGGTACTGATCTTTATGAAACGATGTTAGCTTTAAGGGATATTGTATTATCAGGGAAAGCTATTTATGTGGGTTTATCCAATTACAATAGCAATCAGTTAAGAAAAGCTCATGCAATCTTAAAAGAACTTAACGTTCCCTATGTGATCACACAACCATCCTATAGCATGTTAAACCGTTTTGTAGAAACAAATGGTATACTCGATACCCAAGAAGAACTTGGTGTTGGTACAATTTGTTTTTCTGCACTTGCTCAAGGTAGATTAACCAATAAATATATTTCTGGAATTCCAGAAGATTCAAGAGCTAAAAAAGCTCATTCTTTATGGTTAAAGGAAAAAGATATTACACCTGAACTACAAGATAAATTAAAAAATCTTGATGTGATTGCACATAAGAGAGGTCAAAGTATTGCTCAAATGGCACTTGCTTGGGTTCTTAGAAATCCTAAAATGACATCTACTTTAATTTCGACATCAAAAATAGAACAACTAGAGGAAAACCTAAAAACATTAGACAACTTAAGTTTTACTGAAGATGAGCTAAAAGAAATTGATCAAATCTTAAATGCAATATAGTCTGCCGTTTGGTAGACTTTTTTCTTTTTTAGTTGACACATTTAAATTAGCATGTTATACTTAAAACGAAATTAAGGTATGCCTTAAATTTAGAAGGAGTTAAAATCTATGCTGACATGGTTTATGGGTTTAGAAGTTTGGGTACAAGCATTGATCGGAACATTATTTACTTGGGGTATGACAGCTCTCGGTGCTGCACTCGTCTTTTTCTTTAAAAATATTCAACGTAATGTTTTCAATTTGATGTTAGGTTTTGCATCAGGTGTAATGATTGCTGCTAGTTTTTGGAGCTTGTTAGCTCCTGCTATTGAGATGGCTGAAGAGCAAGGCGTTATTGCTTGGGTTGTTGTAGCTATTGGTTTTGGTTTAGGAGGCATATTCCTTTATATCGCAGATAAAGTGGTACCACACGTTCACTTTGGTTTTAACCACGATAAAGAAGGTTTACCTACAAAGTTAAAAAGAAACATCTTACTCGTTTTTTCCATTACACTTCATAACATTCCTGAAGGTTTAGCTGTAGGGGTTGCGTTTGGTGCGATCCAGTATATTACAGGTGACCTCACACAAGCGACACTATCAGCGATTGGACTTGCAATTGGTATAGGTATTCAGAACTTTCCTGAAGGAGCAGCCGTTTCAATTCCACTTCGACAAGAAGGTGTGAGTCGTACTAAGGCGTTTTTACTTGGTCAAGCATCAGGATTAGTTGAACCATTATCTGCGATTTTAGGAGCAATCTTAGTGACTTACGTTTCAATCATTCTACCTTATGCACTTGCGTTTGCAGCTGGTGCGATGATTTATGTTGTTGTTGAAGAATTGATACCAGAGGCTCAGCAGAAACAAACACCAAAAGGTGCGCACTTTGCAACATTAGGTGTGATGGTTGGGTTTATCGTCATGATGATTCTAGACGTTGCTTTAGGATAAGGAGGTGGTTTTAATGAATCGTGCTGAAGAGGACTATATAAAAACCATTTATGAATTAACGATTGAAAAAAAAGCTACGCTCATTAAAGCAAATGAAATTGCTGACCGTTTTGGTTTTACAGATCAAAGTGTCAATGAAATGATTAAGAAACTAGAAAAAAAACATCTCGTTTCATTTATTCCATATAAAGGTATTTCTCTTACAAAAAAAGGAAAAGAAGTCGCGATTCGTATGATTCGCGCTCACCGAATTTGGGAAGTATTCTTAACAGAAAAGCTTGGTTTTTCATGGGAAAATGTACATGAAGATGCTGAAATGCTTGAGCATGCTACAAGTGCTGAAGTATTAGAAAAGCTCTATCATTTCTTAGGGGATCCTAAGTATTGCCAACACGGTAATCCGATTCCAAACTTTCAAGGTAAAATCGAAGAAGCAACTTCACTTTCTCTATCTGAAGTCAAAGTAGGAGATTCTTTTGAACTCTTAAGAGTACTTGATCATAAAGAATTACTTCTCTATCTTAATCAACAAGGGATGAAATTATATGATCAGTATAAAGTACTTGAGATAGATCCCTTTAATGGCTTAATGAAGGTTAATTGTGGAGATCGCGATCTTGCATTAACGCTAAAGACAGCGCACATGCTTTTTGGACGAACGATTAATTCGTAAAACACCGAACTTGGTGTTTTTTGTTTGTTAAAGTTTTTGTCAAAAAGAAAAGGGGGTATCTCGTTATGCTTAAAGAGATCATACAAAAAGAAGATATCAAGATTTTAAAAGAGTTTTTAGATGATGTGCATGCCCATGATTTAGCTGAACTCTTCACAGAGTTAACACAAGAAGAAAAAGATAAAGTATATGAGTATTTATCAAGTGAAAAATTAGCTGAACTCGTAAGCTACCTTGAAGCTGATGATGCAGCTGAGGTACTTACAGATTTCAATATTGAAAAGCAAGTTGAACTTGTTGAAATGATGGAACCTGATGATGCTGCAGATATCATTTTAGAGCTGGGTAGATCTGATCAAGAGGAGTTACTAGAAAAACTTGGTGAAGACTCTGAGGTTAGAGAATTAATTGAATATGATGAAGATGAAACGGGCTCTGCAATGACGACTCTTTTTATTGTTGTTGATCCTCTCATGGATGTCAAACAAGCAACGAAGAAAGTCATTAAAGAAGCTGATGAAGTTGAATCGATTAATACAATATTCGTTGCTGATGAGAATAAACTCTATGTGGGTGCCATTCCCTTAAAATCACTTCTTAAAGCGAAAACACCATGTCTTATTAAAGAGATCATTGAAGATTATCCAGTTTCTTACGACAACGATCCGATTAATAAAACAGTTCAAGCCATCAGAAATTATGGCATTTATGAAATGCCTGTTTTAAATGAAAAGAAAGAGCTTCTTGGTATGATCACACTTGATGATGCGCTCGATATTTATCAAGAAGAAGCACAAGAAGATTTTGAAAAATTAGCAGCATTACCAGAAACCGAAGAAGATTTGAGTCCTGTCAAGACCGCTTTATACCGGATACCTTGGCTTCTTGGGTTACTTGTAATTTCATTTCCAATTGCCTTAGTCACAAGACAGTTTGAACATGTGCTTGCATCTGTTGCTATTTTAGTTGTTTTTCAACCACTGATTTTAGACTCAGCAGGTAACGTTGCAACACAGACACTTGCTGTCACACTTCAAATGCTTTCGACACATGAAAAAGGATTATTCAAAAACTCAATGAGAGAGATCATGACAGGTGTCATTAATGGATTTGTCATTGGAGCAATTGCATTTTTAATGACATTGGTTTTTGCTTATATCAATACATCACTTACTTCTGATCCACTGATCATCAGTTTAGTGATTGGTTTATCACTATGGCTTACAGTGATCATTGCACCACTTATTGCACTGATCATTCCAATCACATTGAATTTAATCAAGATTGACCCTGCTGTAGCATCAGGCCCGTTTATTACGACACTCATTGATGTAGGAGCTATTTTTATCTATTTTGGCTTGGCTTCACTCATGATTGGAGGGATATAATGCTTAAGAAAATTAATTTTAAACATAGTGATCAACTACTAAAAAAAGAGTTTAAGCCAATCTTTGCATATGACTTAGCACTTTACTATCCACTATTAAATGACGATGAAAAAACAAGAATGCTCAACTTAATTGGATTAGAAAAAATGACAGATATGTTTGTTGAACTGGATATAGATGATCAACTCGACTTATTAAATCACTTAGAAGACGTACAAAAAAAATCACTTTTTAGAAGTATGGAATCCGATGATTTAAAAGAATTTATTGAAGATATCGATGAAAGCAAACGACCAGAAATATTTAAGATGTTATCCAAAGTCAAAGCAAAAACAGTATCTTTACTTTTAGCATATGAAGAAGATACAGCAGCTTCCATTATGTCAACAGACTTTGTTACAATAAGCATTGATTTATCCATTAAAGAAGCAACCAATCAAATCATTAAAGAATCAAGAGATACAGATTATATCGATACTATTTTTGTTTTAGATCAAGATAAACGAATGATTGGATTAATTGACTTAAAAGATTTAATCAGAGCAAGAAGTAACACGACCATCTCAAAAATTATGTTTGATGATTTTCAGTTTGTTTATGCAGATGAAACGATTGAAAAAGCCATTCAAACCGTTGTTGATTATGACAGAAATGTAATTCCAGTCTTAGATTCAGATGATCATGTTATTGGTATTGTAACCGCAGATGACGTCTTTGATGAAATCATTGAAGCAACCGAATCAGATTATCAAAAGATGGCTTTATTAAACGATCATGAATCAACATCATCTTCTTGGACTCGTTCTAAACAAAGATTGCCTTGGCTCATGATTGCAGTTGTGTTAAATCTTTTAATAGCAAGTTTCTTATCCATTTTTG
This sequence comes from Bacillota bacterium, assembly GCA_023458995.1. Classification (GTDB taxonomy): domain Bacteria; phylum Bacillota_I; class Bacilli_A; order Acholeplasmatales; family Acholeplasmataceae; genus Peloplasma. The sequence goes on along the minus strand of JAEWVV010000235.1, from coordinate 5,198 downwards.
AAGCGACATTAGCTGAAGTCACAGCGATTGTATTATTTCAACCACTCATCCTTGGGATGGCAGGTAATATTGGTACACAATCACTTGCAGTAACAATATTAGGAATTCACAAGAACGAGTTTGATGGGAAAGAAATTCCTAAGAATCATGTGGTTAAAGAATGTATCATTGGTCTTATTAATAGTGTGTTGGTCGGAATATCTGCTTTTCTTTTTGTAACAGTCTTTCTTACGATTTTCCCGTCAAAAGATACAACGGTTCCTTATCAAATGGGTATTGTTGTTTTAATCGCAGTTTTTACTTCAATGTTTATATCAGCGCTGATGGGTGTTTTTGTACCCATCATCATACACAAGAATAACCAAGACCCTGCAGCAGCATCCGGACCTATTATGACAACGATTAATGATTTGGTTGCATTAGTGATTTATTTTGGTATTGCAACCATCGCTTTTTTATGAGATATTATGGGATTTCACTTAAGTGAAGATTAACATGTTATAATCTAAGTAAACGACGAAAAGAGGATCTAAGATGGAAAACTATATTAAGATTTATGAATCATACCGAAAGAAAATCATCGCCTACAATTATTTTGGTTGGTTAATGAGTTGGGATCAAGAAACTGAAGCTCCAGAAGCATCCATTGACTACCGTACCAAACAGTATGAAGTTATGGCCGAAGAGATGTATAAAATCGAATCTAATGAAGAATATATTGATGCAATCGATAAACTCTATGCATCACTTGATCAAATTAATGATTCCGATTTAAAAACTGAAATTAAACATATGTATAAACAAATCAGAGTTATCAAATTAGTACCAAAAGATGAACTTATTGCACATCAAGTGCTTGTCTCACAAGCATCTCATATTTGGGCTAAAGCTAAAAACGAAAATAATTTTGAAATGTTTAGACCAACACTTGAAAAGATCATTACGTATAACCAAAAACTTGTTAAGTATTTAGAAACACCTGAACTCAAAGGTTATGATATTCTACTTGATGAATATGAAGAAGGATTCACAACGAAAGAATATGACAATTTCTTTAATACCCTTAAAGAAGAGTTAGTTCCTTTTGTTAAAGAAGTCACTTCACGTAAAGTTAAATATTCACGTAAACTGACACACGGTATTTTTCCAAAAGATGGTCAAGTCAAGTTTTCAGAATATTTAATCGATGTGTTTGCATATGATCGTAAACGCGGTCTTCTTAAGGAAAGTGCACATCCCTTTACATCCGGTGTATCTTCAACAGATACAAGAATTACAACACATTATTATGATAATAATTTGACATCATCGATTTTCTCAACAATTCATGAGATGGGTCATGCGATTTATGAATTACAAAACGATCCCAAATATGATGATACATTCCTTCATGGTGGTACAAGTTTAGGTATTCATGAATCACAATCACGTATGTATGAAAACATGCTAGGTCGTTCACTCTCATTTTGGAAAGTTCATTATCCAAAACTTGTTGAACTTTTCCCTAAACAATTAAAAGGTGTTACCGTTGAAGAATTTCATGCATATATCAATCGATCAGAACGTTCTTTAATTCGTACAGAAGCTGATGAATTAACATACGCACTTCATGTCATGGTTCGTTATGAACTTGAAAAAGGTTTAATCTCAGGTAAGGTTAAAGTGAAAGATCTTCCTAAGAAATGGAATAAGCTAATGTATGAATACGTTGGTGTTCGTCCAAAGACTGATCGTGAAGGAGTCCTACAAGACGTCCATTGGTCGGGTGGTATGTTAGGGTATTTCCCAACGTATGCACTTGGTTCAGCTTATGCTGCACAAATCTATCAAGCAATGAATAAAGAACTCAATATTGAAGAAGCTCTTTCAACGAATAATATTAAAGCGATTAATGCATGGTTAAAAGATAAAGTTCATATGTTTGCAAGTAGTAAATCACCTAAAGAGATTATTTGGAATGCAACAAAAGAAGAATTCTCACCGATGTATTATGTCAATTATTTAAAGAATAAGTTCAAAAACTAAAGGACTGTGATGACATTTATGCTTTCAATTCGCTATCTCTATCAAGTTGGACATGGCCCATCAAGTTCACATACGATGGGACCAGCAAAAGCAGCAAAAATGATTAAGGAAGCATATCAAACGTGCGACCGTTATGAAATAACACTCTATAATTCGCTTGCGTTAACGGGTAAAGGTCATCTCACCGAAGAAGCGATTAAAGAGTCACTTGGCGATACGCCAGTGACTTTTTTGACTTCACTCGATGTATCTAAACATCCAAATACACTCATTATTAAAGGATTTTTGGGTGATGAGCTTCTTGTAGAAAAAGAAGTCAATAGTACAGGTGGAGGAAGAATCGTTTTTCTAGGTGAAGAAAGTCAAGAAAAAAAGATCTATCCTCATAAAACATTAAAAGAGATCAAACTCTATTGTAAGAGTAAACATATGGCACTTCATGATTATGTCTATGAAGTTGAAGGGGAAGAGATTAAAGAGTTTTTAGAAGGCATTTGGGAAGCAATGAAAGCATCCATTATTCGAGGGATTGCAACGCATGGTGTTCTACCTGGTCCTCTGAAGATGAAACGAAAAGCTCCTGAACTCTATGGGAAGCTAAAAGCTACAGATTTCAGAGAACTTGTTGAAAATAGACTTGTAGCAAGCTACGCATTTGCAGTATCTGAAGAAAATGCAAGTGGTGGGATTATTGTGACTGCACCGACATGTGGTGCATGTGGAGTACTTCCTGCAGTGCTTTACTATATGCATGAAAAACATCATTTTATTACAAAAGAAAGAATTATTAATGGGCTTGCAGTTGCAGGTTTAATCGGTAATTTGATTAAACATAATGCATCGATCTCAGGTGCTGTTGCTGGATGTCAAGCTGAGGTAGGGAGTGCATGCTCTATGGCTGCTGCAGCACATGCAACACTGTTTAATCTTTCGATGGATCAAATCGAATATGCAGCAGAAATCGCAATGGAACATCACTTAGGTCTTACATGCGATCCCATTAACGGCTATGTTCAAATACCTTGTATTGAACGTAATGCAGTAGCTGCACTTCGTGCAATTGATGCATGTGGTCTTGCTTACTTCTTAACCGATTCAAGAAAGATTTCATTTGATATGGTTATTCAAACGATGTATCAAACAGGACTTGATATGCATCAGTCCTATAAAGAGACATCACAAGGTGGCTTAGCGTATTATTTTAAGGAGGAAGACGATGTTAACTGTTGGTAGTATTTTTGAAGGAATTGCAGTCGATGTCGACTACTTAGGTCAAGGTATTGTTAAGCATGATGATCTTGTGATCTTTGTCAAAGGTTTACTTCGTAGTGAAAAAGCATCCATTAAGATTAAACAACTTAAAAAACGTTTTGCAGAAGGAACGATAGTGAGTATTATTGAGATGAGTAAAGATCGAAGAAATACAACAGATCTTAGTCTTGGAAGTATGGATTTACTCCATATGAATGATGATGCACAACTTTTATGGCAATCTAAATTAACTGAAGATACATTAAAAAAGATTGCTGGAATATCCATGGGAGTTGAACCTATTATTACCGATTCTAAATCATTTCATTACCGGAATAAAAACGTTTTCCATGTGATGGAAAAACCGATATTGACTCTTGGTTTATATCATGAAGATGGTAGAGGTTTAATTCCAGTTAAATCATTTTTACTTGCTGATAGAGTCACAAATCAAATCATTGATAAACTCAGTTCATCCAATATATCGATTGATTTTAAGGTATTTGAAAAAATTGCTATTCGAACAAATCAAGAAGGTCAAGCACTGATTACGTTTATCTCAACTCAAAAATCATTTAAAGGACTTTCGCATTTGCTTAATGTGATTCATAATATGCCATTTGTATGTGGCGTTACCTTAAATGTGAAAGATGATCCTAAAAAAATCTTTGGATTAAAGTCTTATGTTCTGCAAGGGGAAAATCAAATTGATGAAAGAATAGGTGACTGGGTATTTCCTGTGACCGATCAATCATTTTTCCAAATCAATATTCCAGTGATCAAAATGGCGTATGATTTGATTAAAGAGCATATGATTAAAAATGCAGACGTGATTGATGCCTATAGTGGTGTTGGAAGTATAGGTTATTATATATCTGATATTGCTGGTCATGTAACCATGATTGAATCCAATGGTGATGCAGTTTTAATGGCTAAAGAAATTAAAGATCAAAGAAATGCAAATCATGTTGAAATTATTCAAGGTCAGGTTGAAGAAATCATTCAAGAACACCAAGCTGATGTCTTAGTTGTTGACCCACCACGAAATGGCTTAATGCCAGAACTTATTGAACGTATTAAATCAAAGCCATTTAAACAAATGTTTTATTTATCCTGTGATTTAAAGACTTTAGCTCGTGATTTAGGATTATTAAATGATCATTATGAGATTGTTAAAGTCTATCCAATCAGAATGTTTTTCCAAACGACGGAATGTGAAACACTTGTTGTCTTAAAGAAAAAATAAAATATGAATATAAAAAAAACGGTTCTTATCATTAAGAATCGTTTTTTTACTTCAAGTTATTGTTCTTTTCTGAATGTGACAACAAACGGACAACGGTTCGTGTATGAGTCTGTCATAAATGCATAACAAACGAATTCATAACCTTCTGATACACGCTTGTTGATTAATGCATCAAGTGCTTTAAGATCGTTTTCGTTTGCACTCTGTCTAAACCATTTTTTACTCGTCTTTAAGATTTCACTGTGATAAATGTACATGATAATACCCCCAAATAATATTTTTATCAATCGTTTTTTCACCTTGATTTTATCATGTATCACTAGGTTTGTTTGAGATTGTTATAAAAGATTAGTAAGATATTCATTCATAAAAAGGTAGTTTATGGTAACATCGTTCTTAAATCATGGATGAAACTATTGATTTCATCATAGGTTGTTCTGTAGGTTGTTACAAGTCTGATCATCTTTGTAGATCCAAAATCGTTCCATATTTCAAAGGTGTACTTTTCATTTAAGTGTGTAACAACGTCACTTGGAAGCGTAATAAATTGTTGATTTGTATCAGATTCTTTAAAAGATAAACCAACTTTCTTTAACTCTTGAATAAGGTATTTAGACATCATGTTTGCATGACGACCAATCTCATAAAATAAGTTATCAGTAAATAATCCTTCAAA
>JAEWVV010000234.1 GCA_023458995.1 Bacillota bacterium | reverse complement strand
GGCTGAAGGTGTATATCTCATTTTATATGTATCTTCTTCAGTTAAGACATAACTTGGATTGACTCCAAAATCTACCATCGATAATAAACGGTCATCGCCTAAAGCATTAAAATTCATGTAATAGGTGTAATAAGAAATACTTCCCTTTAAAATAATCGGTAGTAAAGGAACTAAATCGGTATAGTAATCATATTGTGCATTGGTAATCGGAAGGTTTAAATAGCCATCCGTTTCACTAAGTAGATAACTATTGGGTTGTGATAACATGAGTGAATCAAATAAACCAGCCATTTCTAGGTAAGTCTTAATTGAATCACTACGGTCATATAAACCATTATCATAATAACTGAAAAGTACACTACCTAAACTTGTCATGGATAAACCAGATACCCCTAATTTTTGATAGAAAGACTGATCATCTCTTGCAAAAGATAAACTACGTTCAGGATATAAGAAGTAAATCTCCGTGACTTGTCCGTTTAGGTTACGATTTCTAAGGACCATTTTTAGTTTATTTAAGGAACGTGCAACATCTCTATTATATGAAATGCGGTGTGCAGCTTCACTTGAATTGACGTAATCATTATCAAGATAGATTAAACCACCATCTTCTTTCACGTAATCAATCGTTTCTTCTAAATTCTTTTTATCGAATACGTTTGTACGATAGGGTTCCCTGTTGATAAATCCATCCCTACTCCAACCCATCAGTGTGACGACCTGATTGGTTAAACCTGCTTCTTTAAATGAATCGTATGCATCCTTGATGTTGGATGCGGATGTCATGTTGATCCGTGTTGTACCAATAAAAGCGGGTTCTTGATCACTCATGATATAAGAGAGTTGAATGGGGATATTATCTTTTGCTTGTTCTCTACTTGATAAAACTTCTTGATTAATTAAGTAATCTCTATAATGTTTTGCCATACCCACATAAGATGCATCTTCACCCTCAAGAAGCGTATATCTAGCGCGATAGTCTGTATCAGTCACTTCATCAGCAATCGTGTCAAATCCTTCACCTGCGCGGTTTATGATACTCTTATAGAGTTGTCGAACTGAATATCTAATGGATGCTCTATGATATCTAGATGATGATCCCCAAAGGGATGCGATCAGCGTTGCATTTTCTGCACCTTCTGTAATATTGACATAATATGCATGTTCACCAGGTAGGTGAACAATACCAGTCATGGGAATGGATAGTTGTGATAATGTTTGTGTCTGGTAACCATAATCGGTACCATAAAAACGTGATTGGAAATAGGTGTTATAGTACTTATTGGTTCTAACTAATGCACCTACACCATCTGGAATAACGATATACCCAGGCATCTTATCTTCACGTGCTGCACCAAAATAAGGGAAGACTTGAATACTTAAGAGTCTAAAGATATCGCCTGTTTCAACAATCGTTTCTGTTGGGATATAGACTTCAATTGAACCTTCAACAAGACTAATCGTGACATCAAAAGCTATATCTAAGGTTTTAATATCGACACTTACAGTAAACGAGTTTGCTGTTTGATCTTTCATCGTCGTTTTAACCTTACGGTATGAATAAGTACCTGGTGTAACTAAGAAAGGTCTTAAATGATCGGGTTCTTCTTCTGTAATCGAACCGTTGTTTTGATATTCAACTTCAGCTAAAGAATAAAGTGAATCGGTTGTAATACCTGCTGGTTTAATATTGGATGTTGTAACATATTCAACCCATAAACCAGAGTTCATTAAGTTTCTAGCTTTGGTTACGTCTTCACGTGTTCCAGAAATCCCTTGGAATTCTGGACGTGATGACCAGAAATAACCTGTGACTTCATTTTTAACTAATATCGAAAATGAATCAAGTTCAAAATAAACCGTCATCTCACCTGGGATTTGAAGTACTTGTTCAAATCCTAAAGTTTCTAGTTCATCTTCGGTATAACTTAATGTATATTTTGTTTTAAAATCATTAATCACTTCGGGACTTGCACTCTCTTTTTGTGTGTATCTTGAACTTTCTAATAATAACTGATTGATATAAGGATAGTTATCAATCGTGTTTGTCTCCATATTAAAACTTGGATTCATGGGTTTTGCATTTGCAATAAAGAAGGTAAAACTTAAGAAGAGTACGATCACGAGACCGTATTTAACTAATTTAGCCACGACTGATCAACTCCTTTATAATATCTTGGAATAAGACGAATACTTCATTTAAGAGTAAATAGATAATGAATAGAACTGCTAAGATCATCAATCCTGTGAAAATGGTAATGAGTAAGTTTCCAATCGTTGGTTTCATATCATAGAAATGAACTTCTTTGACCATGATAATGATATAAAGAATGGTTAAACCTAAAACAATATATAACAGTGTTTGATAAATGAAGGATTCATTATAGGTTAATATATTTGAAACGATGGTAAGTATTGGAAGTCCAATAATCATCGGAAGTAAGACATAAGCTGATGATTGATAAACATCAGATAACTTCCCTTCACCATCACGAATACTACATACAAGATAGTTTGCAATAACGAATAAGAAGAATGGTACAAACACAGTCACCATCTGTTGGAACATATTGATCTCGGATGGTATATGGTTATTAAATAAGAAACTTGTTTCAAAGATCCAAATAATATAAACCAAGAAGAATAGTAGTAAATAAATGGTTGCTGAAAGATTTGATCCCTTTGCTTCTCTTTTAACACCATAGAATCCATCTGCTGGATGTTTAAAGATATAGAATGGGAAAACAAGTTCTCTATAAAGCTTAAACTCGTTTAATTTAGCTTTTATTTTTTTAAGCGGTCTAAGAAGAATCGGCATAAACTTAAATATATTGTTTAGTATAAATAACAAGATGAACACTAATACAACAATGACAACACCTTGACCTGATGCGAGTAATGTCTGGTTTCTAACTTCCCAGTATGCATCCGAATAACCATCTTGGTCACGTGCAACTTCATAATAATTCATTGCACTTTCGTAATCCATATTGGCATAATATGCATCACCAATACCTTTATTTGCTAAGTCAAAGAGTGCATTCATCTTTAAGACTTGTTGCCATGGTTCTAGAGATTCTTTATATTTACCATCTTGATAAAGGTCAATCGCGTAATGGACTAAGTTTGCAAACTCTGTTGGAATAAAGACTTGAAGCGATGATGATGTCTTATCAACTGCATAGATGTTACTCTTTGAGTCAACAGCAACACCAGAAGGTAGATCAAAGAGCCCTTTTTGTCCAAAGTTATCAAGTCCTGAGAAGATGAAAAGAACGGATCCATCAGGTGCATATTCAACGAGATAACCATCAGAGGTAATCGAGAAAATTGTATTATAGGGACCAACAAATAAATCTTCTGTTGTATCAAATCCCCAAACGGATTGATTATAAACGAAGTTCGCGATATTTAATTTAAGATAGCCATATTCTGTTTTAGTTGTTGTTAGAATGAGACCATCATTATCAACACCAATGTTATAGACAGGTTTTGGAATCATCTTAAACCAGTCACGACGTTGTTTCTCATCAAATAACATGTATTTTAAGACATTATCCCACGTATTTGGAATTTGATTTCCACCAAAGAATCCAAAGAATGAACCATTGTTTTCAAATTCAGCTAAACCGTTGATATTACCTGCAAGAAGGATATAAACGTTATTACCACGGTCAGTGATCACTTTTGTTGGATCAAATGGATCAGTATCTTTAAAGAAGGGTGAATTCACTGGTTTTTCATAGATGCTTCCCAAATTATAGGTATCTAAGTTTTCATCATATAAGAATTGATATGCTTTTTTGTTACCAAAGTCTGCAACATAGAGTGAACCATCAAAACCTACATGAACACCTGTTGGTTCATTTAAAATCGTTTCACCAATAATAGAGACTAAATCTGTTCTTAGTGAATATTTAATGACACGTTTATTTCCAGTATCTGCGATATAAACGTTATCATTAGCATCAATCGTGATATCAGATGGACTACTAAGTCCAATACCACCTAGCGTATAACTCATCGAAAGAGGTAAATACGCATCCTGAGTTGGGACAATTCGTCTTTGAGCACTACTATAAGTAAATGTAGAATAAGGAACTCCATTTGCTTCTGCAGTAAGGGATGTAACTGAGAAGAATATGAAGATGGAAAGAAATAATATCAGTAATTTTTTCATTATTTGATCCCCGAATGCGCCATTGTGTTCATCACTTTACTTTGTAAGATGATGAAGAGCACAAGATTTGGTATAAACATCAGTAAGCCTGCAGCTGCTGCCATCCCTTGGCCAGCGACTGTATTACCTTGTGCAGAGGTTAAACTCATCATATAAAATGCAAGTGTTCGTTTACTTTCATCATTGATGTATAACACAGAGGTTGTCGTATCATTCCAAATCGCTTGGAAAGCTAAGATACCTACGGTTGCGATTGCAGGTGCAATAATCGGAACAATAATCTTAAAGAAAATCTCCATCTCAGATGCACCATCAATCTTTGCAGATTCAATGAGTTCATTTGGTGTTTGATCGATAAACTGTTTAATCAAAAACATAGCAACCGGCATGATGATGACAGGAAGTATATGTGCTAAATAAGAATCAATCAAACCTGATTTTGCAATGATTAAATATCTTGGAATTTGTACTGCAATCGGTACAAACATGAGTGCTAATGTATTTAACTCAAATAAGAATTTCTTGCCTCTAAATTTCATCTTGGATAATGCGTAAGCTGAAAATCCAGTAAAGATAATCGCAAGCAGCACACCAACAATCGTTACAAATAAAGAGTTCACTAAATATCTTGAGAAAGGAACACCTGATGCGCTTACGATTCGTGATAACTCAGCAAAGTTATCAAAGGTTGGTCTACGCACAAAGAACTTTGGCGGATACATGAATAATTCACTTTGTGGTTTAAATGCGTGGTTGATAATAAATAAGATTGGTAATAACATCAGCATTGAAAATGGGATTAAGAACATGAAGAAAGGTATTTGACTTCTGTGCAAATGAGCTGGATTTATCTTCGTTCCTTGAAATGAACTTCTTCTTTTCATAGACTCACTCCCTTTCCCCAAGAATACGCCATGTTACTTTTGAGATGAAATAAACCATCAGTAAAAGAACGACGCTAATCGTTGCTGCATAACCCATCATGTAACGAATAAAACCAAAGTCTTCGATATGGTTTACGATGAGTTGACCTGCATAATATGGTGTTGGATTGGATCCCGATAAGGCTACCCCAATACCTCCAGCTTGAAACGTTGTAACAACAGCCATGACGGCCCCAAAGAGCATTTGGGGTCGCATGGAAGGAATGGTAATATAAAATATTTCTTGTGCACGGTTTCGAATTCCATCGACATATGCCGCTTCATAAAGCGTTTGGTCGATGTTTAAAACACCTGCAAGCATCGCTAAGAAACCGACACCCATACTACTCCATAAAGATACAACAATCATAATGGTCATTAAATATTGGGGTGATTGTAAGAACTGTATAGGTTCTAAGATGACACCCCAGTTCATTAAAATACTGTTTAAATACCCTTGTGAGTCATCAGAGAAAATAATACGCCACATCGATGACATCGCAACCCCCATCGTAAGTGATGGAGAATAAAGAATAATGGCTAAAACGGTTCTTG
>JAEWVV010000233.1 GCA_023458995.1 Bacillota bacterium | reverse complement strand
CATTAGTTTTGGTAATAAAACCAAATCCGATGATTGAAATACCCCAAATCATGTACCCAAATGTCATAAACAATTTACGTTTACCCAAACGGTCCGAAAATGCACCCATCGTTAAAGTTGCAAGTGTTGCAATAATCGCACTGGATGCAACCATAATCGCAATCGCATCCGAGTCATAGGTCACCGTCTTGTAGATATAGACGTTTAAATACATATTTTCAATCGTCCAAGCCATTTGACCGATGAGTCCAAAAATGATAAAAACAAACCAAATCCGTTTTGATAATCGTGTACTGTTTGCCATCCCTATAATCTCCTTAAGCATCGTTAATCTAAGTATAGCATAAGATGAAGAAACGATGAATCAATATCTCATGTTCTCACCTAAAGTCATAACAAAAAGATTCTCAAGAAGAGAGTTCACTTTCGTGTTACCTAATCTCTAGAGAATCTTTTATTTATTCTACTTAAACAATTTCTACAACTTTTCCACCTGTTAGTAAAATCATTTTGGCCGCTTGAATCGAAAATTCGTTTGCTTCAATTTTTAATGACTTATCAAGATTACCACGCGATAATACTTTATAGAAATTTACTTTTCTTGAGAGTAATCCTTTTTCCTTAAGTGCTTCTAGATTCACGTTTTCACCTTCTAAAAAGTGTTCTGAAATGGTATCAATATTGATAATTCCTTTTTCTTTTTTGGAATTTGTGACTACATACTTTTTGGTGATTAAGCGTGTAGCTACTTCATCTTTCAAGATTAAATCTACTTCACTTGCACGAATAAATGATCTCTTTTTTCCTGTTACTTCAGCTTCATTTTGAAGTTTTAGGAAGTCTTCGTATTTTTCTTTTGAAATGAGTTCTTTGACTAATCCTTCTTCAAGAAGTGCTTCTGTAGATTGGTAAGGTAATATGTAGTTATTGTCTTCCTTTTTGCCTTGTTCTAGTTCATACTTTAATGCTAAGTCAGAAATAAGATCTAACGTGTAATTCAAACGCTTATTGTTCTTGACTTTGTATAAACAAGGGACATCTGCAAATTTCTTGCTTTCAACTGTTTCTACATGATATTTAGTCATGTTGTAGTCATCTGGATTTAGTGCAAGATATACGTATAAGCTTCGACCACGAATGTTAAATTTCGCAATTGTTTGTTTACCCTTATTAAAACGATCATAATTCCAGGATACATGGCTATTTACTTTCTTATAGGATAGCATTGCATTCTTTAATTTAGAGTAATAGTTTTTAGTTTCATCTGGAGATTGAATGAGTTTTGCTTTAAAGGATTTTCTATAACGCACAAGTATTGCGAGTCCTGTTTCTTTTTCTATGCCCTTAAATACGACTTGTTCATCATCAACTTCATCATTTTCGATGTTTTCTTCTTTTTCTACTTCTTTAATGTCGCTTGCTTTAATGAATACAGGTTTTGCTTCATTAGCTGGTTTATTCTTTTGTTGTTTTAAGAAATCTTCGTATTTTTCCTTTGAAATGAGTTCCTTCACTAATCCAAATTCGACTAAAACTTCAGTTGACTCATCAGGAATTGAATAATTTTTTTCTTCAATCTTCATTTGCTTAAGTTCATATTTAGTTGCTAAATCACGAATAAGATCTAATGCATAATTAAACCGTTTTTGATTTTTGATCTTATATAAGCATGGGACATCTGCATACTTCTTGCTATCTACTTTTTCAACACCATATTTACTCATTTCATAATCACTTGGATTAAGTGCTAGGTAGAGATACAAACTATGTCCGCGAACATTGAATTTTGCGATTGTTTGTTTACCTTTATTTAAGCGATCAAAATTCCAAGACACATGGCTATTGACATTTTTAAAGGAAAGAAGTGCATTCTTTAACTTAGAATAATAGTTTTTAGTTTCATCTGGAGATTGAATGAGTTTTGCAGTAAATGATTTTTTATAGCGTACCAGAATAGCTAAACCCGATTCCTTTTCAATACCTTTGAAAAAGACATCTTGCTCATCAGATTCATCTGAAAGTTCATGCTCTTCTTTTTCTGGTTCATTAGTGTAAACATCATGTACTTCAAGACTTGCTTCACGCTCTCTTGGTTGAAATAGATTTTTACTAAATGACTTTATTGAATCGATGACTGTTTCAAATTTCTTTGGGTAATAAAGCGATAAATCGTAGATCCCTAAACCTATAACGATAAAAACTAAGAGAATTGTGATCACAACTTGTCCTGTTGGAATGATCAATAGAATTAAGAATGGATTAAAAGTACTCATTGTTACTACCTCATTTTTATTTTTGTTAACAAAACGTAAAACAAGAAAGACCACTTCAGCAACCACTAAGACGAAGAGAATGATGATAAACCAAACAAGCGATCCAACATTTCCACTACGATCAACAACAAATGTAAAATCACTTAAACTACTTACTGTAAATACGGCGTATTCATCTTCAATTTCATAAGTAATTTCTTCATCGTCATGGAAAAGTTTGAACGTTTGACCAAGAATTTCATTTGGGATTAGAAGTCTAATTTCGACATTATTTGTAAGTGATACAGGTACGCTACCCCTTAATAGATTGATTTGGTATACTCTAACAATATCATTATTTTTATCAAGTTCTAGTGTAACTGATTCCTTGGAGACAATTTGAATCTCAAGTTCTAAGTCAGGATCAAATCCAGCATCACATGTGATTTCTACATCATGTAACTCACTTTGATTTAAATCTGTCTTTTCAACGAACTGTGGAATGAGCAGTGTTAATGTAGCGGTCATATCATTGATTTCATGATGGTTAATTAGATCTCCAATGAAATGTGCTGTGACGAGATAAATACCTGATGATACTTGATTGTTATTGCTATATGAGACACTCACTCCTTCTGGGAGAACTCCACTGATAGTAATACTTTGTGTATTTCCATTAGCTTTCATTGTTACATCACTCAAAGTAACTGAACTCATATCGTAATATGCTTTTTCGATGTTCCAGGTTTTACTTACTGTACCAACAAAGTTATTTGTTCCTGTAATGGTCAGTTGATATCCATTTTCTAAATGGTTTGTTCCTTGATTACCAGATACTGTATAGGTAATATTAAGTCCTTCGACCATGACACTTAAAATATTTTGCATTTGTACATTTCCGGTATAAATTAATGTTGGTCCTAATGTAACAACAGCATCACTTATATCTAATGGTGTAATCGTAACGGTGTAACTACCTAGATAATCTGTATGACTTTGTGCAGTAATACGATAATATACTGTATATTCACCGACATCAGTAAACTTAGGCATTTCATTTTGATAGACAGTATCGTTTCCTGTTTTATACGTCCATGTTGTTGTTTTATTGTTTACAGTTGTTACTGATTTAGTTGAAACTGAATCATGTGTCTGGCCATCATAGATGCCTGTATATCCTGTAACAGTAACATTTGTCATCGTTGCATGATAGATTCTAACTGTTACAGATCCTTCATAATCAAAATAATTTACACGTACGACTTTATAGTAAACCGTTGTATTGGCTGTTTCTGGGAAAGTGGGATTGGTTAAACTGTAACCCTCCCAAATATTATAGTAAACAATATCATCATCTTCTAAACCTTCTACCTCAATCTGTAATACTGATCCATCATATGTTGTATTGATATTTTCTGCTGTAATACCTGTGATTCTATTTTCTGTCCATTTTGCATAAAGCGTAACATCATGTGCAGGCATCTTTGTTAAATTGAAGAACTCTATATGTCCACTATCGGTATACCAACCACTAAATGTATGATTTGGTTTCGTTGGATTGGTGATTACTACAATGTCTTCATCAGATTCTAATTCGATATTTGATATTTCAGTTCCACCATCTGTTTCAAATGATAGCGTAAATAGATTTGATTCCCACTGTGCGACTAGTGTCACGTTTTCACCTGGCATCTTACTCGGTAAACTGGGTGACCAACCTATAAAAATATACTGATCTCTTGTGGGATTTGTAGGAGCTATAATATCGGTATCAAAACTTAGTGTAATACTTGATACTGAACTACCACCATTTGAATCAAACGTGATGGTGTAATTCACAGGAATCCATTTAGCCCAAAATGATTTGTCACCTGTGTCCGTTTGAGTTACACTTGTTTTTGGTAAACCGGTAAATGTTTCGTTATTATACCATCCACCAAAGATATAATGTTCTCTTTCCATATCTTCTGCTAGAGGTAACTCTGTACCGATACCTTCGATATAGGCGGTTGCAATCATGGAATCTCCAACATAAGTTCCTCCATTATGGTAGAGTGTTAAAGTTGAAGTTTTAATCTTAAACTTGACAAAAACTGATTGAGAACTTGTAACATTGTTGAATGTGTATGATGAAACTGATCCAACACTTATTCCATTGACTAATACATCTTCGACTTCATATCCTTGATTTGGATTAAATGTATATGTAATGTTACTTCCACTAGATATAACACTATATCCTTTAGGTGAAATATTTCCGTTTTCACTACTTGATGCGTAAACCGTTAAATCAGATTGTGCAATCTTTTCAAAGGTTACATCGATATCTGTATCACTCGTAATACCACTTGCTCTATATGTATGATTAACAAGTTCCGCCTTTTTATCAATTCCATCAACGGTAAACGTTGCTATTTTATAGCCATTTGCAGGCTCGATTACATAATCTTGACTTGTTCCATCATAAATGACGCTACCTTCAGGTGTAATTGATCCATTTAGAC
>JAEWVV010000232.1 GCA_023458995.1 Bacillota bacterium | reverse complement strand
GCATTACACTATCTTTCTCATTTAGGATTTAAAGTGAATCCTAATTATAAAAAATTAAATGATGTCCAAGAACTGATCTCAGAGATCAAACATTATGACGAACTGAGAAAGACATTAGCATATGATACCGATGGTGTTGTTATAAAGGTTAATGAATTTGATCTATACGACATGATTGGTTATACCGCTAAATATCCTAAATGGGCTACTGCCTATAAGTTTCAAGCTGAACAAGTTGAGACAATATTAAAGGATATAACATTCCAAATTGGTCGAACAGGTGTTGTTACACCGGTTGCTGAACTTGAACCAGTTTTAGTTTCTGGTTCAACAGTTGCACGTGCTACACTTCATAACGAAGACTATATTATTTCGAAAGATATTCGTATTGGTGATACTGTCGTTGTTCATAAAGCAGGAGAAATCATTCCTGAGGTTTTACATGTTTTAGTTGATAAGAGAACAAACCAATTCCCTTTCCAAATGATTAATGAATGTCCTGTTTGTGGGAAACCTTTAGTTCGTAAACCAGGTGAAGCAGATTATTATTGTCTAAATCCTGAATGTCCAGGTAAAAATATTAATTCACTCATTCACTATGCATCACGTCAAGCAATGGATATTGATACATTAGGTGAAAGAGTTGTTGAAATATTCCATGAACTTGGATATCTCAATCAAATCACAGATATTTATTCGCTTAAAAACTTTAGAGATGAATTAAAAGAAATCCCTGGATTTGGCGATAAGAAAATTGATAAATTACTTTCTGCCATTGAAGAAAGTAAAAAACAAACGCTTGATCGTTTTATCTTTGGTCTTGGCATTAAACATGTGGGTGCTAAAGTTGCTAAAACATTAATTAAACATTATGGTTCAATAGATGAAATCATTCATGCATCCTACGATGATTTAATTCAAATGAATGAAATTGGTGAAATGATTGCATCTTCAATCGTTAATTATTTTGAGGACCCCAAACATCTAGAAATGATTGAAGAGCTTAAACAACATGGGCTCAATTTGATTCATGAAAAAGAAACGACAATCATCCACGCATTCAATGGTAAAACGATTGTATTAACTGGTAAAATGAATTTATTCTCTAGAGATCAAGCAACAGAGATTATCGAAAAATGTGGTGGAAAGGTAGCCTCTTCTGTATCAGCAAAAACGGATTTTGTTGTTGCTGGTGAAGATGCTGGTTCTAAACTCAAAAAAGCAAATGAACTTGGCATTAAAGTAATTGATGAAGAAGCCTTTAAGGTGATGATTGATGGATTATATTAAAGTACATGGAGCAAGAGAGAACAATCTTCAAAATATTGATATAACAATTCCAAAAAATAAACTCGTTGTCATGACGGGTGTTTCTGGTTCTGGTAAAAGTTCACTCGCGTTTGATACCCTCTATCAAGAAGGTCAGCGTCGTTATATGGAATCTCTTTCTGCATATGCAAGACAGTTTTTGGGTAACTTTGAAAAACCTGATGTGGATAACATTGAAGGGTTATCTCCTTCAATTTCGATTGACCAAAAATCAACATCCAATAACCCAAGATCAACCGTAGGGACTGTTACAGAAATCTATGACTATTTAAGACTTCTTTATGCAAGAGTAGGAACACCTTATTGCCCAGGTTCAGATGAACCCTTGACCAAACAATCGATTGAAGAAATGACACTACGGGTTATATCTTTAAAAGAAGGAACAAGAGTTGTTGTTATGGCTCCGGTTGTTGAAAGACAAAAAGGAACACATAAAAAACTAGCTGAGCAATACTTAAAAGATGGATTCACTAGAGCGTTTGTTGATGGACAGCATATCACGTTAGAAGAAATGCCTGAACTCGATAAAAATAAGAATCATGATTTTTATTTAGTTATCGACAGATTAATCGTTAAAGATGGTATTCGCTCACGTCTTTATGATGCATTAGAACTTGCTACAAAGCTTGCACAAGGTAAAGCTAAAGTCCTAGTTGGAACGGATGCTTTCCTTTCATTTAGTCAAAACTATTCATGTGGAGATTCAAACTTTACTATCCCTGATTTGGAACCTAGACTTTTCTCATTTAATACACCTATTGGAGCATGTCCTTATTGCAACGGTCTTGGTGTTAAGTTAGAGGTGAGTGAAGATCTAGTTCTTGATCCAACAAAGAGTTTACTCGATGGTGGTATTGTTCCCTATAAGAATAATGATGCAGATAATTTAAATAATGCCATGATTGAAGAGCTATGTAAGCATTATGATATTCCCATTAATGAACCCATTGTTAATATTCCAAGAGAAAAATTAAACTATGTTTTATATGGATCACCTGATCAAATTCATTTTAAGATGAAATCATCTTCAGGTAGAGTCCACGATAAAGTGGATTACTTTGAAGGAATTATCAATAACTTATCCAGAAGATATCATGAAACAACATCTGAATGGATTAGAACATGGATTGAAGGTTTCATGACTGAATCTGAATGCCCAACATGTCATGGAGCTAGACTGAATGAACAAGCATTATCCGTTAAGATTGGACGTAAAAATATTGATCAGTTAACACGCTTATCTATTGATGATACAATTACTGATTTAAAAAATCTTGAACTCAATGTTGAGCAACAACAAATTGCAAGACTTGCTCTTCAAGAAATCATCAGTAGACTTACCTTCTTACAAGATGTTGGTCTAGGTTACTTAACACTTGCACGATCTGCAGGCACGCTTTCTGGTGGTGAAGCACAGCGTATAAGACTTGCGACTCAAATTGGTTCAAAACTAACAGGTGTTTTATATGTCTTAGATGAACCATCAATTGGCCTACATCAAAGAGATAATCATAAATTAATTGAAACACTTAAAAAAATGAGAGATCTGGGTAATACTTTAGTCGTTGTTGAACATGACCACGAAACCATGCTTGAAAGTGACTACTTGATTGATATTGGTCCTCGTGCAGGTAAACATGGTGGGAAAGTGATTGCTGCGGGTACCCCAGAAGAAGTTATGGCCAATCCCGATAGTATCACAGGTCGTTACTTAAAAGGGATTGAAAAAGTAGAGACACCCAAAAAGCGTAGAGAAGGTACCGGAAAAGATATCCTTGTCATGGGTGCTCGTGAAAATAACTTAAAAGATATATCAGTTTCTTTTCCAATTGGTAAGTTAACGGTTGTAACTGGTGTTTCTGGATCTGGCAAGTCAACACTCGTAAATGAGATCTTAATGAAAGGTCTTCAGCAAAAACACTATAAGACAAAAGAAAAACCAGGGTTACATACAGCAATTAATGATTTCAACTTGATTGATCGCGTCATTGAAATCTCACAATCACCCATTGGAAGAACACCAAGAAGTAATCCAGCGACCTATACAGGTGTCTTTGATGACATCAGAGAACTCTATACTCAAACCGTTGAAGCCAAAGCGCGTGGTTATGAAAAGGGTAGATTCTCATTTAACGTCAAAGGTGGACGCTGTGAAGCGTGCGCCGGTGATGGTGTGAAAAAGATATCAATGCACTTCTTACCTGACGTATACGTGCCTTGTGAAGTGTGTGGTGGTACAAGATATAACCATGAAACTCTACAAGTGAAGTATAAAGGTAAAAATATCGCAGATGTATTAGATATGACGGTTGAAGAAGCCATGTTCTTCTTTGAAAACCACCCAAAGATTCATAGCAAGATGAAGACACTTTATGATGTTGGTCTTGACTATATCACTTTAGGACAGGCAGCAACAACCCTATCAGGTGGTGAAGCTCAAAGAGTTAAACTTGCAAGTGAACTTTATCGAAGAATTACACCGTCTTCGATTTATATCTTAGATGAACCTACAACAGGGCTTCATACAGATGATGTGAAACGTTTATTAAAAGTTTTACACCGTATTGTTGATGAAGGAGCAACCATGGTGATTATCGAACATAACTTAGATATCATCAAAAATGCTGACCATATCATTGATTTGGGACCTGAAGGAGGAGACGCAGGTGGTGAAGTGATTGCGATTGGTACACCTGAAGAAATAGCATCTGTTGAAAAAAGTTATACAGGTCAGTATTTAAAAAAAGCTTTAGAAGTTTAAAAAAATAAACTATTTTGTTATAATATTGTCTTGGGGGACAACATATGAACGAACAAAAACCGGATAAAGATCCAAACAAACTATCTGAAGAAGAAATTAAAGCCATTCTTGAAGAATTAAAAAAACAAAAGAAGGCAAGCAAAACGTTAAGTGTAACGCTTGGTTTTATGTTGCACAAAAATTATCTAGTTCACATGTTATTATCCCTTGGCATCAATTTACTCATTTTCGCGGTTGTATTAGGATTAGCGATTGGTATTGATTGGCCAGTTGTTGATATGACATTAACAGGTTTTATTCTTGCAGTTCTCATGTTAACCTTAATTGAGAACTTTGTTAAAATCTTATTATTTAAATATTTCACAAGGATTATGATCTTTAGTATGGGATTGTTATCCGTGATGGTTCAAATCATCATTTTATATGCGATTGATTTAATACTAGTTGAAGGATTCCATTTTATTGGACTAGAACACTTAATGGTCTTTGCATTTGTATTTTCAATTCTAAGATTAATCATTTCGGTTTATCTCAGAAAGTTTTTATACAACGAACGAATTGTTTTCATGGGAGGTAGAAAATGAAGCTTAAAATTAAACACATCATCAGAGATTTAAGTTTAGAACTCTTAAATGATCTCTCTTCAATGAATAGAGAAATCAAGTCGGAGATGTTATCTAGACCTGGTGTTGAACTTGCAGGATTTCTCGATTTCTTTGATGCAGATAGACTCATCTTGATCGGTTCTAAGGAAGCACACTTTTTAGACAAACTTCCCTATGATATCAGAAGACAACGCGTTGAAGATATGCTTATTAAAACGCCACCTGGAATTATTTTTTCTGTCAATGTAGAAATTGAGGATTTCTTCATTGAACTTGGAAACCAATACCAAGTCGCGATTATGAAGAGCCAGTCACGGACAACACCACTTTCTGGTTCACTTTATCAATATTTACACAGTAAGTTAGCACCAAGAACATCGATGCATGGTGTCTTACTTGATATTCACGGATTAGGAACATTAATTACGGGTAAATCAGGTATTGGTAAAAGTGAAACCGCACTTGAATTAATTAAAAGAGGTCATATTCTCATTAGTGATGACCGTGTGGATATCTTTGAAGCAGCTCCTGGTGTCTTAATTGGATCAGCGCCTAAAGTGCTTGAAAAGTATATTGAAGTTCGTGGAATTGGGATTGTTGACGTTGTTCAAATGTTTGGTGCTGGAGCGTATCGTGAAAACAAAAAGATTCGCTTAGTGGTTGAACTTGAAC
>JAEWVV010000231.1 GCA_023458995.1 Bacillota bacterium | reverse complement strand
ACTGTGTTCTACCTACACGTATCGCAAGACACGGAACAGCTTTAACAACAGAAGGTAAAATCGTCATTAAGAATCAAACCTATGAAACAGATATGAGACCCTTAGATCCAAATCTAGAAACAAGTATCTCAAAATATACGAGATCTTATATCAGACATTTATTCAAGGGTGAAGAAATCTTAGGAATGAGACTTGTTACCTACCAAAATTTGGCTTATTTAAAGCATTTAATGCAAGAAATTAGACAAGCGATTAAAGAAGATCGACTCTTAGATTTTAAAGAAGAAATGAAGAAGAAAACGAATTATTTCAAAACGCGGTCATAGACCTTTAATTTAATTAAAAACTATTGTAAAATAGATATAGTGCAAGAAGGAGGGATACTTATGGTATTTGGAGATACTGACAATTTCAACCAGAAGCCAATCATCAAAGTTATTGGAGTGGGTGGCGGTGGAGGAAATGCGATCAACCGTATGATTGAAAACGACGTCAAAGGCGTCGAATTTGTTGCTATGAATACGGATGCCCAAGTACTCAAGGTCTCGAAAGCTGAAACACGCGTTCAACTTGGTAAATACTTAACACGTGGTCTTGGTGCTGGCGCTAAAAAAGAAGTAGGTAAAAAAGCAGCTGAAGAATCAATTGAAGAAATCGAAGAAGTTCTAAAAAATGCGGATATGGTGTTCATTACTGCAGGTATGGGTGGAGGTACAGGGACCGGTGCAGCTCCTATCATTGCTAAAAGAGCAAAAGAGATGGGTTGCTTAACAATTGGTATTGTTACAAAACCATTCGCTTTTGAAGGACCAGCTCGCATGCAAGCAGCGATTTATGGACTCGAAGAATTAAAACCACATGTTGATACATTAATCGTTATTCCAAATGAAAGATTACTTGCAATCTCTGGACCAACAACACAACTTCTTGATGCATTTAGAGAATCAGATAACGTTCTTCGTCAAGGCGTTCAAGGTATTGCAGAAATTATTGCAATCCCTGGTTTAATTAACGTGGATTTTGCTGACGTTAGAACAGTCATGGAAAATAAAGGTACAGCACTTATGGGTATCGGTATTGCATCAGGTGAAAACCGTGCCATTGAAGCAGCAAGAAAAGCAATTCATTCGAAATTATTAGAAGTATCCATTGATGGAGCAACAGATGCCATCGTTAATATTACATCAGGAACAAACATCACACTGTTTGAAACTGAACAAGCATTATCTGAAATTAGAAATGCTACCGATCGTGATTTAAATATTATTTATGGTACAACCGTGAACCAAGATTTAGATGATGAAATGATTGTTACAGTTATAGCAACTGGATACGAATTAAAAGCAAAAGACTCAACCATTGAAAATCTTGCTTCAGAAATCTTCAACAAGAGTTCAGACGAACAAATGAAATTAACGCGTTCTGGTTTAAGAAATCAGTCGTATGAAGAGGAAGAAGAATTGTCAAATGGACCAACCGAAGGAAAGAAGAGAAACCTACCTTCTTGGTTGATTAAAAAAGGAAAATTTTAAAAAGGCTATATGCCTTTTTTACTGAAGGGAAGTTAAATCATGTTAAAAGCAGGAATTGTTGGATTACCTAACGTTGGAAAGTCCACACTCTTCAATGCCATCACAAAAGCGGAAGCACTCGCTGCAAACTATCCGTTTGCAACCATTGATCCTAATGTTGGCGTTGTCTATGTCCAAGATGCACGTCTTGATGTACTAGAAAAAATATATAAACCCAAAAAGGTTGTTCCAACAGCTTATGAGTTTATCGATATTGCTGGACTCGTTAGTGGAGCATCAAAAGGTGAAGGTTTGGGTAACCAATTTTTATCTCACATTCGTGAAGTTGATGCGATTTGCCAAGTAGTTCGCTGTTTTGAAGATGGTAATATCACACATGTTGAAGGATCTGTTGACCCTTTAAGAGATATTGAAACGATTCAAATCGAACTTAGTTTAGCTGACTTAGAACAAATTGAAAAAAGAATTTCACGTTTGGAGAAGAAAGCAAAAGCTAAAGTGAAAGAAGCACAAGAAGAATACGATGTGCTCGTTAAAATTAAAGAAGCACTTGATCATGGACAAAGTCCAAGAGCTATTGGTTTTACTGAAGAAGAGTTGAAATTAATTAAAAATTTCAGTTTGCTTACCATGAAACCGATGATTTATATTGCTAACGTTAGTGAAGATGACCTTCATCATCCGATGGAAAATAAGCACTATGTCAGACTTCTTGAAAAAGCTAAAGAAGATCATACAGAAGTAGTTTTAATTTCTGCTCAAGTTGAAATGGAAATTGCATCTTTAGAACCAGAAGAACAAGTGACTTTCTTAGAAGCTTATGGTCTAAAAAAATCAGGATTAAATGAAGTGATTGAAAAATCGTATTCACTTTTAGGTTTAAAAACATATTTTACAGCAGGTGAACCTGAGGTAAGAGCATGGACATATAAACAAGGGATGAAAGCACCACAATGTGCTGGAATTATCCATTCGGATTTTGAAAGAGGCTTTATTAAAGCAGAGACATTAGCTTATGATGATCTGATCAAATATGGAACGCCACAGATCGCTAAAGAAAATGGTCGTGTACGCCTCGAAGGAAAAGATTATGTCGTTCAAGATGGCGACATCATGCTCTTTAGATTCAATGTTTAATCATGATGGTATAACAATCTGTGCATCAAAGTATTTTGATGTCATTCAGATGCAAAAACTTTATCAAAAAGGCGTTAGACATTTTGGTGAAAATAGAGTCTATGACATGCTTAAAAAGATGGATGAATTAAAAAACTTAGATGTCACTTGGCACTTCATCGGACACTTACAAACAAATAAAGTAAAAGATATGATCAATCGTATCGATTATCTCCATACGCTAGATCGTATATCACTTGCAGAAGCTATCCAAAAATATGCACTTCATAAGATTT
>JAEWVV010000230.1 GCA_023458995.1 Bacillota bacterium | reverse complement strand
GCCCTAAAGATTCACCAAATACCGATGGGTGCAACCCAGAATCATGTGATCATGTAAGAGTCATTGGTGTTAACTTCTCAGTGGGTGATGACTGCATCGCCATTAAATCAGGGAAGTTCGAAATGGGTATGAAATATCGAAAACCAACTTCTGATATGCTTGTCAGAAACTGTATGATGGCGTATGGTCATGGTGCTGTTGTCTTAGGTAGTGAGATGAGTGGTGGTATTAAAAACTTATCCGTTTCTAAATGTTACTTTAAACAAACAGACCGTGGACTTCGAATTAAAACGAGAAGAGGCAGAGGTGAATCTGCACAGATCGATGGCATCACATTTGAGAATATCTACATGGAAGATGTCTTAACACCGCTTGTCATGAACATGTATTATTTTTGTGATGACGATGGTAAGACAGAATATGTCTATAGTAAAAATAAACTACCTCTTGACAGTAGAACACCTTATCTAGGATCATTTACTTTTAAAAATATGGTGTGTAAGAATGTGCATGTTGCAGCTGGATTCTTCTATGGTCTTCCTGAACAACCCATTGAATCGATTACGTTAGAAAATATTACATTTGATTATGCAAAAGATCCAACACCTGATGTTCCTGCAATGATGAGTTTTCTAGATATGATGAAGGGTGAAGGATTACAGTTCCGTTTTGTCAATCATGTAAAACTCAAAAACGTGAAGGTCAATCAACCACTTGGGAATCCACTTATTCTAGAAAATGTGATTGATTTTAGTGAAGTTTAGTCGTTTTATTGAATAATAGTCATGTACAGCATATAATGAATATGTACGTATCGATAGACGATATATTAGAATAATAAACACATAAGAGAGAAGGGAATGGTTCTTAATGTTTAAATATGAAGTCATCAAACGCATTACTGAAGGTGGCGTTGTCGCAGTTGTTCGAGCTGAAACACCGGATGATGCAATTGAAATTGCTCGTGCATGTATCGATGGAGGTCTTCCTGCAATTGAAGTGACATTCACAGTTCCCCATGCAGATAAAGTGATCGAATCTTTAGCGCATGCTTTTACTGAAAAAGAACTGATCATAGGTGCTGGTACAGTACTTGATAGTGAAACAGCAAGAATCGCGATTCTTGCAGGAGCACGTTATATCGTTTCTCCAAGTTTCAATTTAGAAACAGCACGCTTATGCAACAGATATCAAATCCCTTATATGCCAGGATGCATGACCATTACAGAAATGATTACTGCCATGGAACATGGTGCAGATATCATTAAGTTATTCCCAGGTAGTGCATTTGGACCTAGTTATGTCAAAGCAATTAAAGGTCCACTTCCTCAGGTGAACATCATGCCTACAGGTGGAGTTTCACTCTCAAACATTGATGAATGGGTTAAAAATGGTGTAGTTGCTGTTGGCATTGGTTCAGAATTAACAGCACCAGCTAAAAAAGGTGATTTTCACCAAGTAACACTTTTAGCTGAACAGTTTATTAAAGCATTTAAAGAAGCAAAAAAATAACAGTTGAATAGAAGGCAGGAGGGGTTTTATGGCAAAAGTCGTTACATTAGGTGAGATTATGCTAAGGCTATCTACACCCGGTCAATCACGTTTTGTTCAAACCGATTCTTTTGATATCGTATATGGCGGTGGCGAAGCCAACGTCGCAGTAAGTCTTGCACAATTTGGTCATGAAGCTTATTTCGTAACTAAATTACCCAAACATGAAATCGGTCAAGCAGCAGTCAATCAGCTTACACGTTTTCAAGTTAAACCAGATTTTATTAGTCGTGGTGGAGACCGTATGGGTATTTACTACTTAGAGACAGGGGCTTCCATGAGAGCATCAAAAGTCATCTATGACAGAGCTGGTTCATCAATCAGTGAAGCTCACCCTAATGATTTCGATTTTGATAAGATATTCAAGGGTGCTACCTGGTTTCACTGGTCAGGTATAACACCTGCGATCAGCAAGAAAGCAGCTGAACTTACAAGGTTAGCATGCATTGCAGCAAAAAAAGCAGGAGCAACCATTTCTGTTGACCTAAATTATCGTAAGAAATTATGGACTCCAGAAGAAGCTCAAGCGGTGATGAAACCACTTATGGAATATGTCGATGTTTGCATCGGAAATGAAGAAGATGCAGAACTTGTCTTAGGTTTTAAGCCAAAAGGTGTCGATATCTCGAAAGGTCATTTAGATCTTGAGGCATATAAGACTATCTTCAAAGAAATGAAAGATTTATTTGGCTTTAAGATGATTGCAACCACACTCAGAGAATCCTATTCAGCAACGAAAAATGGTTGGAGTGCTCTCCTCTATGATGGTGACAAATTCTATCCTTCTAAGAAGTACTTGATTGAACCAATTATAGACCGTGTTGGGGGCGGCGATTCATTCTCCGCAGGACTTATTCACGGATTGCTTACAAAAACAAAAGAAGACGCCATTGAATTTGCAGTAGCTGCTTCAGCATTAAAACATACGATCCCAGGTGATTTTAATATGGTTAGTGAACAAGAAGTTAACCAACTTGCCCAAGGCGATCAGTCAGGACGTGTCCAGCGATGAAAGATAACCGTACAGT
>JAEWVV010000229.1 GCA_023458995.1 Bacillota bacterium | reverse complement strand
AAAACTAAAGGTGTAACTGTTGTTGGATTTACGGGTAAAACCGGTGGAGAAGTTAAAAAGTACATTGATTTACTGTTCAACGTAGATGAAACTGAAACATTTAGAGTTCAACAAATTCATGAAATACTTTTTCATGTCATTTGTCTTGCACTTGAATACGAGGTGTTTTCCGAATGATTATCGTTGGAATTGATATTGGTGGAACAAAATGTGCAACAGTCATTGCTCATATTGAAAAAGAACAAATCACACTTTTAAATAGAGTAGAGATTAAAACAATTGGGAAACCAGAGGATGTTATAGATAAACTGATTCTCAATATAAAAGGACAGCTTAGAGAGTTAAATCTTGAACATACTGAAATCAAACAGATTGGAATAAGTTGTGGTGGACCTTTAGATTCAATCAAAGGGATTATCCAGTCTCCACCTAACTTAAAAGGATGGGATAATATACCCATTTGTGATATAGTGACTCGTGAGTTATCTGCTCCATGTAAACTAAAAAATGATGCAGATGCTTCAGCTATTGCTGAGTGGCAGTTTGGGGCAGCAAAGGGATTTAAAAATGCAATATTCATCACATTTGGCACTGGACTTGGTGCCGGGCTTATTCTTAATGGACAACTGTACTCAGGTGGTAGTGGATCTGCAGGTGAAATTGGACATATCCGATTAGCACAAGATGGTCCAATTGGTTATGGGAAAAAAGGTTCTTTTGAAGGATATTGTAGTGGTGGTGGTATCCATCAACAAATCGAAAGTTTTGTTGAACTCAAGAAGAGCCAAGGACAAAATAAACCATGGTTTACACAACAAAATATATCTGCGAAAGAACTGTCTAAATTAGCATCAGCTGGTGATGGAGTTGCAATCGAATTGTTCGAAATTATCGGTAGAAACCTAGGAAAAGGGCTTTCCATTATCATTGATATACTCAACCCTGATATAATCGTACTAGGTGGTATATACATGCGAAGTCATGAGTATATGGATCAATCGATGTATGAAGTACTCAAAGAAGAAGTAATTGAATCAAGTCTTAGTCATGTTCTTATAAAACCATCAAAGCTAGGTGAGCAAATAGGCGATTATGCAAGTCTTTGTGCAAGCCTTTATTAAGAAAGTAGGAATAATATGAAACTCGTAAAAGATAAACAACTTGTAGTTGGTGCTGATTTTGCAGGTTTTCCCCTTAAGGAAGCAGTCGTCAAACATCTAAAAGCTAAAGGATGGACGATAACAGATTTAGGTGTGAAATCACTTGATGAAACAGATACTGAATTAATGTTTCATCGTGTTGGGTTAAGAGTAGGCGCTGAAATTAGTGAAGGTCATTTCGAAAGAGCATTATTGTTTTGTGGCACAGGTATGGGAATTCATATTGCAGCAAGCAAATGCCCTCATGTTCATGCGGGTGTCGTTGAAAGTGTTCCTGCAGCATTAAGAGCAATCACTGGTAACGGTGTTAATGTGCTCGCGATGGGTGCTTTCTATGTTGCTCCACAAATGGGTTGTGATATAGCGGATGCATATCTTAATGCTGAGCTTGGTTCAGGTTATGAATGGTGGAACAATTTCTATGAGTTCCATAAACTAGCTATTGATGAACTTGAGGCTTTTGATTATGATGAATATAAAAAGAATAATTTTAAGGTTAATAAGCTTGGCGATTATGAAATTAAACTGGAATCAAAACCAGAAGTAAAATAGTTAATTGTTAAGATCGTAGATTTAAATTAGTTTATAGGGTGTGTGTTGAAATGAAGTTTGGTTAAACTTTATATCAAACAGCCCTTTTGTTTTTGTAGATGTGTTTCATGCTTTGATAATGTGATTTTGCATATTTCTCTTCGAAAATGGTTGTCTACAATGATTAACATAATATGATATATAAATGACACTAAATTTAATATTTTAGTAAGAATGTATATGATATACTATAGGAAAATAGTATATATTGGAGGTTTTCCATGAACCGCTCTCTCGTTTGGTATTCCAAAAAAACTGCGAGATTTAAACAGCATGATGTCGAATATCTCCTCACTATTAGCCAAAGTAAATCTATCGAATCTACAAAGTAAAATCACACAGACATTAAAAATTATCAATGACTTTGTTGGTGTTGACCGCACCTATATTTTTAAGTATGACTTTGAACATAAGACATGTAGTAATACATTCGAGTACTGCAGAGAAGGCATATCACAGCAGATTCATAATCTACAAAATATCCCTCTAGAAGATCTATCGGATTGGGTCACAAAACACTTTTCAAATGAAGAGTGGTATATCAAAGATTCATCAAAACTCAAAGATGATTTTATGCGAAATCATCTAGATTTTCAAGGTATTAAAAGTTTACTCGTTATTCCACTTCATGACATTGGTAAAATTGATATTCCTGATAGTGTGTTATTAAAACCAGGTAGATTGACACCAGAGGAATTTGAAACCATTAAAAAGCACATTAAAACGGGTGATGATATTTTATCAAATATGGTGAAGTTCTATCCGAAAACTAACCTTGTTTTAATGGGAAGAATTATTGCAAAATACCATCATGAAAAATGGAATGGTATGGGTTATCTCAGTGGTTTGAAGGGTGAAGAGATTCCATTACCTACACGTATTATGGCATTAGTTGATGTCTATGATGCTCTAAGATCAAAACGTCCTTATAAGGAACCAATGTCCCATCAAATGGCGTATGATATCATTGATAATGATTCAGGAAAGCATTTTGATCCAGATGTTGTAGAAGCTTTTATTAAGATTCATCAACAGTTTGATGCAATCTTTAATTCACTAAGTAGATCGTAGAGTTTGATAAAAAATTAAAAATATTGGATAAACCATATTTTATGTTATGATGATATTAAAATCAAATTCAAGAAGAGGAAACATATGCACCCACATTTATTTGGTATTGAATGGTTAGAATCATATCTTGTGATGATGGTTATAGGAATGATTTTTGCTTTATTTATTTTGAGAACTTACTCAGAGAAAATGGGTATACCCTATAAGACGTTTAACTTCTATTTAATCATAGGTGTTGTATCAATTGTTATTGGATTAGTATCAGCCTTTTTATTCCAACAGATATATAACTATATTGATGATATGAAACATGGTAGAGAGTTTTATGCACGAGGATTAACGTTTATGGGTGGCCTCATTGGTGGTGTAGTCACTTTCTTACTTGGAGTTAAATTGTTTGGAAAAGAAGAAGATAAAAAATATTTCTTTAAGGTTATATCGATTGCAGCCTTTGGTATTGCATTTGCACACTTTTTTGGACGAGTTGGTTGTACACTTGCTGGATGTTGTTATGGTGTTGAAACAGACGCTTGGTTTGGTATTAAGTTTATAACGACAACAACAGAAGTCATTCCTACACAACTAATAGAAGCATTGTTCTTACTGATCTTATCCTTTGTTCTTATGGTTTTGTTAAATAAGAATAAATGGCAATACAATATATTCATTTATGGCATAAGTTATGCAATATTCAGATTTATTATCGAATTTTTTAGA
This sequence comes from Bacillota bacterium, assembly GCA_023458995.1. Classification (GTDB taxonomy): domain Bacteria; phylum Bacillota_I; class Bacilli_A; order Acholeplasmatales; family Acholeplasmataceae; genus Peloplasma. The sequence goes on along the minus strand of JAEWVV010000229.1, from coordinate 9,183 downwards.
GGCGATGCAAGAGGTACTTTCTTACCACTTTTCAGTCCTTCTCAGTGGCAAGTCCTCTTTATGTTTGTCATTTCTCTTGTGACATTAATGATCTATTATAGGAAAAATAGGGAAAGCACACTTAAAACTAAAGAATAATACGATTAAACCTATTAATCATCATAAAACAATCGGAGATAATTCGATTTTTTTATTTTTGCCTTATGAATATATGGAATTTATAGCTAATTAATATGAAAGTACAGGTGTTTGAAAAAATATTACATTAACGTTAATGAAAACTGTTGTAAACGCTTTATCGTTGTGATAAAATACAATTAACGTTGATGTAGAGGACTTTTTCTAGGTTTTGGCAGGACCTTGATTAGTCGAATATGCACTCCGCTATTACCTTGTTTTATAAGATGAAATTAAAATCATTCATTAAAAAAAGGTAAGCATATGTCATGCCTTTAAATAAGAAATAAGTTCGCATTAACTAGATAAAGAAATCTTTGGAGGAATCTCAATGGTAAAAAAACTGTACGTTGTTGTGATCTTTGTCATATTTATAACAACACTAATTTCATGCTCCAAGACTCCTGATATTCCTACTTTTAAAGTATCGTTTGATTCATTTGGTGGAAATGTCGTCTCCGATCAGATGATTAAACAAAATGAAATGGCAGTTAAACCAAGCGACCCCTCCAAAGGTGACTATTATTTTAAGGGTTGGGAACTAGATGGTGAGTTATTCGACTTTTCAAAACCCATCACTAAAGATATAACACTTAAAGCGATATGGGAATGGATGTATTATAACAACCCGGTATGGGAACCTATCCTAGCAGATCCGACCATTATAAGACACGAAGGTACCTATTATGCATATGGTACACAAGATGATGGTGTATGGGGGACTGAGTATGGTCTAAAATACATTCCCATCATCCAATCAATTGATTTAATCACGTGGAGTTATACAGGTAGCGTCTTCACAGGTGCTACACGACCAAGCTGGGGTACACTCAATGCCGGATTATGGGCACCTGATATTGTTAAAGTAGGCGATAAGTTTAATCTCTATTATTCCTTATCAGCTTGGGGAGATCCAAACCCTGGAATTGGCGTTGCATCAGCAGATCATCCGGCTGGTCCTTGGGTTGACCACGGTAAATTATTTAACTCGAGTGAAATAGGTGTTAATAACTCAATCGACCCCAATGTATTTTATGGGCAAGATGGCAAATTATACCTTGTCTGGGGAAGTTTTAGAGGTATATACGGACTCGAGTTAACTGAAGATGGATTAAACGTTAAAGTCGGTATTTCTGAAGGTGCATTAAATAAAATACATCTTGCAGGAACACCGACTGAAGAAAGATTTAGTACAACAACGTATGAAGGTGCATATATCATCTTTAAAGATGGATATTACTACATGTTTCTATCAACAGGTAGTTGTTGTAACGGTTTGAAATCAACTTATAACGTGAGAGTTGGAAGATCAATAAATCCAATGGGTCCTTATGTCGATCACTTAGGTAGAACGATGAAACAAGCATCTGTTGGCTATCAGGTGGTATCGCCGAGTTCATTTTTTGTGGGTGTTGGACATAATGCGATTGCAACAGATGATGCAGGTGACTACTTTATCGTCTATCACGGATTTGATGTATTAGAACCTTCACATGTAGGAAATTCAAATCGTAGAAGTTTACTTCTTGATCGTCTTATTTGGAATGAACAAGGATGGCCTTCAGTAAAAGATAATATTCCATCCGATGGAACAGAATTAAAACCAGTGATTGAATAATACAAATGAAAATAGGAAAGGATGCATATGCTTGAAGATTTACAAGTACATGCAATATAGAAGATGAGAAAAATATTGACGATGTTTTTATTAATGGGTTTCCTAACAGTCATGACCGGATGTAGTAGATTTAGTGGTGGTCCTGAACCAGAACCAATTACGGAACCAGAACCAGATCCACAAGAAGAAGTGGGTATTACATTTTGGAATAACTTAACTGGAGCTGATGGCGTTGTGATGCGTCAACTGATTGCTGAGTTTAATTTAGAGTTTGCAGGTGAAATCAAGGTTACTGAAACATATGTAAACGAGATTACGCACTACTCAAATATTGATAACTTAGTTCCACTCGGTAGAGGACCAGATGTTGCTTTGATGCATTCACATAGAGTATCAAGTTATGTTGATAAAGATGTGATTATCCCACTAGATAGTTATATTGCTAATACCGATATTGATACCAATGATTATGTTGAAAACGTGATGTCATCTTTAATCATTGATGAAAAGACATATGGAATTCCACTCGATTTACATACAGTTGGTATTTATTACAACAAAGCATTATTAAATAAATACTCACTTTCAGTTCCAACCAATAGAGATGAACTCATTCAAGCGGCTCTTACTGTTCAACAAGGTGAAAATCGAAGTAATTTCTATGGTTTCCCTTTATCAACAGCATGGCCATCTGAATGGACATTTACAACCTCTCTTTTCCAAAATGGTGGAAATGAAGTTAATGGATTAGAAACACCGGCATATAACAACGCTATTGGTGTAAAGGCTATGAAGTCGGTTGCTGATTTAATTCATGTACACAAGTTATCACCCTCTACACTCGGTGTAGACCAAGATTTATTTGCTTTTCAAAATGGTGATGCCTTATTTCATATCCAAGGTTCTTGGATGCTTAACGCCATTAAAGATTCAAAAGTAGGAAATTCATTTGATATTATGCCAATGAGCACGATGTTTACAAATGAAGACACAGCTACAAAAAATCAAGTGTATGCACGTTCTCATGTATTTGTTATTCCAACACCAAAGCGTACACCTTCACAAGCACGTCAAGCTGCAATCGCAGCATTCATTAAATGGATGGGAGATCACAGTTACACATGGGCACAAGCGGGTCAAATTCCTGCATCAAATATTGCACGTCAATCACAAGCTTACTTAGCACTACCATATATTCATCACTTTGGTGATCCAGTTAACTTTAGAGTTGGTGCACAAACACCTTACTATCAAGAAGCTTATGGTGTTGTATGGGCATATGTCACACAAATCTTATCTATTTCACCAAATGCTGTATCAACACAATATACAGATAATGAAATCTTATCCTTATTCAATAATGCAGCAGCAGAAGCTGCACAATTGATTGCAGCTGCAAAGGAGTAGTGCATTTCGTTATCCATTTGAAAGGCAAAAACTATGGATCAAACACAAGTTTTAAATGAGATAAAACGTAAAAAAAGAGTCAGAATAATCAAAGAAAACTTATCTGCTTGGGCATTTTTAGCGCCTTATCTAGCGATTTTCTCGATGTTTTTCATTATTCCGTTCTTTTATTCCATTATCATTAGTTTTTTTGATTGGAATATGTTTCAACCCCAACTTACAAAGTTTGTTGGATTTGAAAACTATTATAACGTTTTATTTAATACGGAGAGTATTTTCTATACATACTTCTGGAGTGGACTTAAGAATACTGTTTTATTCGTTATTATATCGGTTCCCCTACTGGTTCTTATTCCACTCCTTTTGGCAATACTGATTGACATTGAACCTTTTGGTTATAAGTTCTTTAGAGTCATTTTATTTCTTCCAACAGTGTTATCGATTTCAGCGGTTATTCTGATATGGAGATGGCAGCTTTATACAAATGGAGGATTTATTAACTCGATTTTAAAACTGATTGGTTTAGAAGAGATTGGATTTTTACAAACACAACCATGGGCATGGGTATCAATCTTGATTGTTACGATATGGTGGACCATGGGGACAAATATGGTCATCTTAGGTGCTGGTTTAAAGAATATCGACCGTACGCTCTATGAAGCAGCCGAAATTGATGGTGCAAGTAGCTTCCAATCACTCGTATTTATTACAATACCTCTTTTAGTACCACAATTCATTATCGTAGGGATTATGACGATGCTCGCTTCATTTAATATTTACGGACAGCCAGATTTGTTAACACAAGGAGGACCAAACCGTTCAACAACCGTGATTATGATGTATATCCGTCAGTTTGCATCGGGTGTGAATGGTAAACCAGGTATAGCAACAACGATGTCTTTAATGTTAGGACTCATTATGATTGCGATCTCAATCATACAGGCAAAGATTATTAGAAAGAGAGCGCAATAACTATGGCAGTCAAAAAAGTTGTTTTAAGAAAGAAACGAATCAGTTTTGTGATCTTACTTGTCGTCACGATTTTATGGATGATGCCTATTATTTGGGGATTATCAACATCATTTAAATCGATGGGAGAAGTATCCACAAATCCGATTGGTTTAATACCAAGAGATTTTACATTTGAAAACTATAGATCACTTTTTAACAGACCTGATACACCTGTATTAACGTGGTTATGGAATAGTTTTATTGTCGCATCTGCACATTCACTTTTATATCTCATTATTGCATCTTGTGCAGCTTACGCGCTTTCTGTACTCAAGTTTAAGTTTAGAGATATTATTTTCTGGTTCTTAATTGGAACTGCAATGATTCCTGCAGTCATCAATCTTGTTCCACTCTTAACGATTATCATCGATTTTGGATGGTTTAATTCATGGGCAGCACTCATTATCCCAGGACTTGGTGGCGTATTTGGTATGTTTCTGATGCGTCAATTCTTTATGGATATACCACCAGAACTCGTTGAAAGTGCGAAGATTGATGGATTAGGTAATTTTGGTATCTTCCTTCATATCGTTTTACCACTTTCAAAATCTGCAATCTTAGTGACTGGGTTATTCTCGTTTTTAGGAAGTTGGAACGATTATCTATGGCCACAAATGATTATGGCAGGTAGTGATCCATCCAAATGGACACTTCCTTATGGATTATCAACAATCTTAGGAACATATAACTATGATTATGGTCTTTCCATGAGTGCAGCGATTATATCAATTATTCCGGTTGTTATTTTATACTTTATTTTATCGAATTACATTCTTGAAGGTGTTTCTAGAACAGGGATTAAATAATATATTGATGACCTATAGAGGAGATTTAAACATCATGGCAATTAAGCATCAAAAAAGATATCTCACATGCTTCATCTTGATTTATACAATACTCTTTTTATCAGCATGCACTAAAAATATAGATACTAAAGATACGGATAAACTTATGGCAATTAATATCAATGAAAGAGAAGTTTCAGTACAAGTCAATCAGACAATTCAACTATCAGTTACTAAAGATCCTGTAAGTTCAAATGAAGAGATCGTATGGGAAAGTTTGAATGTGAGTGTTGCAACTGTGTCAAATACAGGTTTAGTCACAGGAGTTAAAGAAGGAACAGCAACGATTTTTGTACATAACGAGACGAGTACTGTTTATGATTCAATCTCGATAACTGTAACAAAAGAAGATGTTAAACCTAGTCCAGATCCAGTTTTCTATTCAAATTCAGTTGTTAACTTTAGAGTATCTGCTGATCCATCGATTATCAGACATGAAGGTATCTTCTATGCGTTTGTAACGGGTGTGAATAGTAAGATTATGACATCTGAAAACTTAGTCGATTGGGTAAATACAGACGTTGCACCCATTCCAAATAGACCAACTTGGGCAACAAAAAATGCTGGTGTTTGGGCACCAGATATTGTCAAGGTTGGTGATGAGTTCATCATGTATTATTCAGCATCCGTATGGGATGATCCAAATCCTGGAATTGGTTATGCGACAGCACCACATCCACTTGGACCATGGACAGATCACGGGAAGATGTTTTTATCCTCAGAAATCGGTGTGAACAACTCGATTGACCCTGCTGTATTTATTGCAGAAGATGGCAATGTTTACATGATCTGGGGAAGCTTTAGAGGGCTTTATGGAGCACAATTAACCGCAGATGGTAAATCATTTATCGGTGGCATTGAAGGTGCGAAAGCAAACAAAGTGTTAATCGCAGGTTATGATACATCGTTACCGTGGAACGGTTCGACTTATGAAGCACCTTATGTGATATATCGTGATGGTTATTATTACTTATTCTCATCAACAGGTTTATGTTGTGAAGGTCTAAATAGTACGTATGCTGTACGTGTAGCAAGATCTAGAAATCCTTTAGGACCTTATGTTGATAGCTTAGATCGCAGCATGCTTGCTGGAGATAGAGGACATCATGTGATTAATGGTACATCACGTATGGTTGGTCCTGGTCATAACTCAATCATTAAAGATGATGAAGGTAGTGACTGGATTGTTTATCATGTATGGGATTTTAAAGATTTAACAACGACACCTCCGTACCGGACAATGGCAATCGATAAACTGATTTGGGACTCGAATGGATGGCCAGCAGTACAATATACGAATCCAAGTATTAAAGCAGTTGTCCCAGTAATTAATAAACAAACAAATCAAGAATAAATCAAATGCAGTAACAAAAAAGGAGAAAAATAAGAATGAAGAAAATGTTTTGTGGCTTGCTAATGTTTATGCTTGTCATCTTAGCAGGATGTCAAAAAAATGGTGAAACCATTGATGATGAGAATCCCCTGATTTCGATTAATATTGTCGAAGAGAATCAATCGATTCAAGTTGGTGGAACTGTTCAGTTAACAGTACTAAAAAACCCAACAGTCAATAAAGATATCATCGTTTGGGAAAGTTTAAATCCAAGTGTTGCAACTGTCTCATCTACAGGTTTAGTGACAGGGGTAGCTGCGGGTGGCACGATTATTAAAGCGAAAAATTCAACTGGATCAATCTTTGATACAGTCATCATGACTGTTACTGAAGGTGTACCAGAAGTCGGTGTGATCTCATGGATTGGTTTAGAAGACACAACGGTTGTTGCTGGTAATGAAGTTGATTTAAAGAAAGAAATTAGTGTGATTGATTCAATCGATGGCGATATCACTGATAACGTAGTTATCCTGAATGATGTCGATCATGAAGAAGAATTAAAAGCGAATGGTTGGTATAACGACTATATCGAATTTGAAGAAAACTTAACAGGTGTTTACTTTGTTTACTATAAGATTGAAAACTCTACAGGTGTGATTGAATACCGCAGTAAAAAGTTTATTGTTGAACAAGGTTATAACGTTGTTAATGGTAATTTTGCACTTAGAAAATCATTTTGGACATTAGATGCACCTGGTGGAACTGCAACATGGTCAGTCAACGAAGGTGAAGCAAGTGTTTCAATTGCGAACTCAGGTACTGAATGGTGGGCAATTCAGTTGATGCAGACTGTTTCACTCAAACAAGGTAAAACATATAAATTATCGATTGAAGCCAAAAGCCCACAAGAGAAAACTATCTCATTTGAGTTTGAAGATCCAACAGATGGATATAGAATGCTTTTTGGTGGAATTAATGTTCAACGTTTAACAACAGAATATAAAACATACGACACTTATTATACAGCAGATAAAAACTACAGTTCTGCGAAAGCTGTCATCTATATGGGACATATGTCTGATACAGATAAACTTCCCTCATCAACACCTGATCAAGTCGTGATCAGAAGAGTCAAGATTGAAGAAGTTAATCTTAATCCAGATGTCGTATTCACTGTACCAGCAAATCTATCTTATGCATTGAATGGCTTTACATTAGATCCAAATGATACAAGTGGTAAACCAATTTTTGATCCAATGGCTGGTGTATCTGCATCATTTAATGGCGAAAATATTACAGATCAAATCAAAGTTGTTGGTATTGTTACACCAAACATTCTTGCAAGAACAAACTATCTTTTACAATATGTTGTTACAGGTAATAATTATGTGTCTTATCATACACGTATGATCACAGTCACCATGGAAAAACAATATAACTGGCAAATTATCAATGACCACTTTACAAGTTGGTTGGCTGGTTGGACAGTCGATATGAACCAAACAAATGCTCCAGGTAGCTCAGCGAACTTCACACAAGTTTCTGATGGATTATCCATTGAAATGGTGAAAAAAGGAACTGCGAATTGGCATATGCAAATTGAGCAAGTTGGTCTTAAATTTGAAGCAGGAAAAACATATGAAGTAGAAATTAGAGTCAAAGGTATGAATTTAGGTGCAAACAAGAAAGTCACATTTGAAGTTGCAGCAAACTTAGGTAGTGGATTTACAACTTATGGTAATGCAGCACAAACTGTAGACTTAACCGAAGAATTTACCACATACTCATTCGAATTCACGCCTTCAGTCAACTTAAATAATGCACGTATTGGATTCCAATTTGGAAATATCAATGTGGGTACTGTTGTTATTCTAAACTACTTTACGATTACAATGCCAGAATGATGAAAAGTCATTCACTTGAAAGAGGATAATTATGAAAAAAAGAACGTTAAGACGTAGTTCGATATCACTTACAATCATCATGTTACTTTCGGCATTAATTACATTTTTCCAGATGATTTCTATCCCAACTTATGCTTATATTCCTGCTGATTACTACTATAGTGACCCTGAGACTGTAACGGATTATGATTATACGATTATGGGAATTCCTGATATTCAAAATATCACCAAATGGAAAGCAGGAACATTAAGTCAAATGTTCATGAAGTTAACGACACGTGCTAAACAAAATAAACTTGCTTATGCATTTAGTGTGGGTGATTTAGTTCAAGATCCAACAGATGTCCAGTTTCAAACAGCACGTGATGCATTCGCTCAATTTGATCAAGCTGGTATTCCTTATGCATTTGTACCAGGTAACCATGACTTTGACCGCTATACGGGTGATATTCCAACAGATAAAAGCGATACGAAATTCAACCAATATTTTAACTACAACTACTACAAAGATATGCCTACATTCGGCGGAGCACGCGTTCCAGGCAATATGGTGAATACTTATCATATCTTTGAAGTAAGTGGCGTTAAGTACCTTTTAATGGCGTTAGATGATGCCCCAAGTGCGGAAGCATTAGATTGGGCGGATGGTATTATTTCATCACTACCTGATCACCGTACGATTATTGTGACACATGACTACTTTTTAAGACCTACAGGTAATTCAGTGCCTAAATCGACACCAGGAGAATCTGTGTGGCAGATGGCTAAGAAACATGCGAATGTGTTCATGATTGTCTGTGGACATAGAAGCACATTAGATCCTGTATTTGTTATGGGTACAGGTGACAATGGAAATAAGATCATGCAAATCATGATTTGTTTCCAAAA
>JAEWVV010000228.1 GCA_023458995.1 Bacillota bacterium | reverse complement strand
AGTCATTACTATCATAAATGGAAATGACGAAATCTACTATGGAAGATTCATTTAAGAAGGTTGGACCAATTGATTCTTGAATTTGATTATCTTTATACCTTATAAATGAAGTTTCTGAGGATAAGTTTTGAAGGATTGTTTCGCTTAAACTAACATCATTTTCAATTTCATCCACAGACTCTAAAATCGAGTTTTTAACAGTTTTAATGTTTTCATCGATATACATCGGTGAAAATCTAGAGTATGAGATATACATGCTTAAGAAAAAGACAATAGAAAAAGAGAATAGTAAAATCAAGAATGTTTTGACTAAAATGCTAATTCTCATGATTTTACCTCCTCTTTATTTTATTTCTCGAATTTGTATCCTGATTTATAGACTGTTTTAATGTAGTCTGAGGCATCCCCTAATTTTTGTCTTAAACGTTTGATGTGGGTATCTACGGTTCTTTCATAACCGAAGAAGTCATAACCCCAGACAAGGTTGAGTAAATCCTCTCTTGTGTAGACTCTACCAATGTTTTGGACAAATAGTGTGAAGAGCTCCCATTCTTTTTTACTGAGTTCAATCGGTTTTTGATTGACTTCAATTTTATACTTTGTAAAGTTGTAATCGATCATGCCGTACTTCATCATATCCTCAGGTGTTTGATTTTCGTAGCGTGCAAGCACAGCTTCTATCTTTTTAATGACTATTTTTGGACTATAGGGTTTCGTGACATAATCATCGATACCTAAGTTATAACCTTTTAATTGATTTTCTTCATCATTTAATGCAGATAACATCATGATGGGTACTTTTTTTGTTTCTCGAATTTTTTTGCATACTTCAAAACCACCTAAATGAGGTAGCATCACATCGAGTAAGATTAAGTCATAATTGTTTGAGTTTGCATGATCAAGTGCAGTTAACCCGTCATAGACTTGATGGATCAAAGCATCTGGGTAAGCATCACTGATATAATCATGAAGTAAATCATTTAAATGTTTTTCGTCTTCGACGATAAGAAATAACATTGTTATGCCCCCTGCATCTTCTTTCCCTTATGATAACATAATTCATACAGTATTTTAAATGACTGATCGAAATTGTCACAACTTTGTCATAACACGGTCAAATCTTTGACACAACTTTTCGTTAAACTGAAGATGAAATAAACGAAAGAGGGAAGTAAAATGAAAAAATATGTACTCGTTTGGCTATTCTTAGGGTTATTCTTGCTTACAGGTTGTTCAGGTATGGGTATGATGCAACCAGATGGTTATTATCAGGGAAATGCTAATGGAAATAATATGGATGGCGAAACCTATGAAGAAATCATTGAAAATGACTTTATTCGAACAGAGGATATGCCGGTCTCAACATTTTCAACTGATGTTGATACAGCATCTTATTCAAATATAAGACGCATGTTAAATAATGGTGATTTACCTATTAAAGATGCTGTTCGTATTGAAGAAATGATCAACTACTTTAGTTATGATCTTCCTAAACCTAGCGGTGATGATGTGATTGATGTTTATACAGAGTATTCGGTTGCACCATGGAATCAAAATCATCAACTTCTAATGATTGGATTAACAGCTAAAGATCTTGTTTTTGAAGATACTGATGGGATGAACTTAGTGTTTTTAATGGACGTATCAGGCAGTATGTTTTCATCAAATAAGCTACCTTTATTAAAAGAAGCAATGATGTTACTCGTCGATCAGTTAAGACCTAAAGATAGAATCTCGATTGTTGTTTATGCCGGTTCAGCTGGTGTTGTTTTAGAAGGTGGCGATTCAACAGATAAACAAGAAATCATCGATGCCCTTGATGCTTTGCAAGCAGGCGGTTCAACAGCAGGTGGCGAAGGTATTGAACTTGCATATAAGGTTGCTGAAAGAAACTTTATTGATGGTGGAAACAACAGAATATTACTTGCGACAGATGGAGATTTTAATGTAGGTATCTCATCGACTGATAAACTGATTGAACTTATTGAAGAAAAAAGAGAAACAGGAGTTTATTTGAGCGTTCTTGGATTTGGTACAGGGAACATTAGAGATGACATCATGGAAAACTTAGCAGATCATGGTAATGGTGTTTACTACTATATAGATTCCATGAAAGAAGCAGAAAAAGTATTTCTTCATGATTTAGGAGCTACCATGTTTACAGTTGCTAAAGATGTTAAACTTCAGATCGAGTTTAATCCACTTCATGTGAAAGGATATCGTTTGATCGGTTATGAAAATCGTGTTTTAAATTATGAAGATTTTGAAGATGACAAAAAGGATGCAGGTGATATGGGAGCTGGTCATGTTGTGATTGCATTCTACGAATTAATTCCTGCAGATTCTAATGAAGAAGTTGAAGTAAAAGAATTTGAGATTCCAGAAGATTTAAAATATCAAGGTGATAACTATGAAGATGAACTGATGAACATTCAAATTCGCTATAAACACCCTGAAGAAGATACATCGCAATTAATTGAAGATGTCACACTCGTTTCTAGTTATACATTAGAAACATCTGAATCATTTAAGTTTGCAAGTAGTGTTGTTGAGTTTGGATTGATCTTAAGAGATTCTAAATATAAAGGAAATTCAAGTATTGAAAATCTATTAGCAAGAGCAGAAGATGCTTTAGGATTAGATCCAAATGGTTACAGAGAAGAGTTCATTGAACTTGTAGAGATTGCAAAAGAATTACTTAATGATTAAAATCAAATAACTGGTAGTTTATCATAGTATTTCGGGGGGAATACATAAAAATGATGCAGAGGTCGTATTTACTCTGTGTCATTTTTTATCTTTATAAATAAAAAATAAGAAGTAAATATCAATAAAAATAACAAATATTTATAGAATGATTAAAAAATTCAATACAAAAATTAATAAAATCAATAAAAATATCACAAAACACTTGACATGTGATTTAAATATTAATATAATGAATGTGTAAATTAAATAAATCAATCAAATAACTAATTTACATGATAAAAATTAATTTAAAATATCAACATCTCATTGAAAGGAGAAAATCACATGAAAAAATACGGATTCTTACAGCATATGATTGACTTCATCAACGATATGTACCTACATTTTAAAGTAGGTGAACAAAGAGAAACTGACATTTTCAAATCTTCAAGCGATTATAATAAAAATCAGTTCTAAAGATATCGTGACTGAAATCATACATAAAAGGCATTACACGCAAAAAGGAGATAAAACGTCTCCTTTTTTGTTTACTTGACTCTAAAATTTTGATAATCTTTTCCTATTACATGTTATGATAAAGGATGAATATAGCATAATATTTTATAAGAGGTTTTAAGAATGACATTAGATGAAATTATTAGATATTTAAAAAGTGTAGTGACTTCTGCAGCACATAAAGCCAATGAAGTTTATCGTTTTACAGTTAACTATGGTGTTAAAATCAGTGACTTACGAGGAATAGTAAAAGATCACTTTCCAAATGGAGATGAATCATTATCAATCCTGTTATCTGAAGTTGATAGTTTTGAAACGATGTTTTTGAGTGTGTTACTTGAGGATCCTAAGAAAGTTACTCCTGAGAGAATTACCGAACTTGCAATTAAAGCTAAGGAATCATCTGTTGTTGATCAAGCACTGTGTGATCTTATCATGAAATCAGGAAATACACAAAAACTGATTGCAGAGTGGTTTCATCATCCTGATTCTAATCTTAGATATGCTTTTTATACACTTTATGCAGCGCATGTTAGAAAGTCAGACTTAAAAGAGATTAATACTGAATTCAGTTTAAAAGTCTTAGATAAAGTTAAAGAATCTATTAAAACAGAAGATGTCTATATTCAAAACGCGATGAACAATTTGGTTGTTATGGCGGGATTGCATGTTCCTGAACTTGTAGATAAAGCTTACAAAGTTGCTAGATATATTGGGAATGTGAAGCCACTTAGAAATACCAATGATTGTAATATTCAGTCAGCAGTTGTCTATTTGGATCGATATATCAAAGACCCTAAGTTCTCAAGAGTTGCTAAAATAAGAGCTCAACACTAAAAAAGAAGGCATAGAAGATGCAAAACGATATTGAAATCAAAAAGAATAAACAAGAAAATATAATTCAGATGATTAAGTTCACCATATTTTCAGTTTCTGCTGGGGTAATACAACTTGGATCATTTACTTTATTATTTGAAGTGATCAAATTAGTTTACTGGCCGGCATATCTCATTTCATTGACACTGAGTGTTTTATGGAATTTCACATTAAACAGAAAGTTCACTTTTAAGTCAGCAAACAATATACCAGTTGCTATGTCTAAGGTTGCGTTTTTCTATGTGATCTTTACACCACTATCAACTTGGTGGGGTGATGCACTCACTAAAATCGGTTGGAATGAATATCTTGTGTTAGGTTTAACCATGGTTACTAATTTGGTGACTGAGTTTCTTTACACCAAATATTTTGTCTATAAAAACAGTATCAATACTGCAAAATAATTTTTTAGTCATTAAATATAAGACATTTTTAATTTTAATATCGTTAAGCAACGGTTCGTTGCTAAACTGCAAATACTTCTTATGAAATGATTTTTTAGCCTTTTTACTATGCTTGGGGTGGGGAGTGATAAAGTGAATAGTTTTGGAGAGAAGATTTTAAGTTTACGCAAAGAAAGAAATATGTCACAAGAAGAACTTGCATTAAAAACGAACGTGACAAGACAAGCCATCAGCAAATGGGAAAGGAATGAAGGTTTACCAGATTGATATAATGTGAAGCGTCTTGCTGAAGTGTTTAACGTGAGTATTGATGAAATGTTAGATCATGAAAAAGAAATTATCGTGCCTAAAAAAATTCGAAACGTACTAGCTTAATGTTAGATATTCCCATGGGTATCTTTTCACTTATCCATGTATTTTTACTGATTTATGCACTCTTACAAGCAGTAATACTAATTGAATCGATGATTCATTTAGATCAATTGCCGATGGGTATTAATCTTGATTTCATTGTCGTTCCTTTAGGCTTAGTCTAGTCTAAAATTATGATTGAATGTTATCTAAATATGATTAAAAAACATCATCCTGAAAAGAATAAAATCATTTTAGGGTCTTTATTTGTTCTACTTAGTGTTGTATTACTTGCTATTGCAATCGCAAAAGAACTCAGTGGTTTTGGTATGATTTTCACGGTGATTATCATCTTTCTTGTTTTAGTATTAGGAGCGGTTGGAGCTTTCTTGAATCAAAAAGACTATGAGATACCTCTTATCAATCAACCAAAGTTTGTTAAACTAAAAAAAATCACTAGCATATGGGTAATACTGTTTATCAGTCTCTTTGGATTAGTAATAATACAAAATTTTGTCTTTTTAAGA
>JAEWVV010000227.1 GCA_023458995.1 Bacillota bacterium | reverse complement strand
GTTCAAACGCTTCAGGGTATGGATAAGCTTCTTCTCTCATCCGTTTAAATAAGACATAAACAAGACCTCTGGGGACATCGATTCTCACGACTACACCAAATCCTTTTTCCCCTTCAACCTTGACTTTTTCACCAATTAGATAGGTTTCATTGCTCCAAGCCATTAAAATCACCTCACTCAAATATTATAACACAAACAGATTTTCTTTCACTTATTTTTTGGGCGATAACTTCTTAAAGTTGAACCAATTAAGTATACTTTTTGTTCATCTGTTTGATTTTTCAAAAATGATAATAACTGATATGCTTCTTTAGTGGGATTTAAACTGAGTAATGCGAGTAAATCACTTTGGAAAAGTGGATGGTTTCGATCGTGTAGATTTTTAAGTAGATTTAGTGCATAAGATTCATTTGCTCTGACAAACTTATAAAAACTGCTTAAAATTCTTGGGATAGGTGGATAAAGTTCTAATCCTTTTCTTTCTTCCATATCCAGTGAAATTTCATAGAGTTTAGCTACCTGAACTTTACCCATATAACTGACAAGATCATTTAAAACCACATCATCTTCATGCCATAGAATAATCTTTTTTAAAAGAGCACTACGCCACATGAAACGGTGATTCGAATCATCTTTCAAGTCATACTCTTTCTTAAACTTTTCTTCAATTTCTATAAGCTTTTCTAAATTGAGTGTTTCAAATAAAGTGTAAAGTTCTTCAGGAATATTTGTCTTTGATTTTTCATGCTTCAAGAAGATTAAGATATCATCTAAAATCTTTTCTCTTTCTGACTTATAGGCATCTAAAAGAGGCTTTACAAAAACATCTTTGGTGTCGATGTTTAACTTATTCTTCTCAAAAATATAGGTATGATAACTAAACTTTTCTTTGGATAAATGTTCGGTTGATAAAATAGAAAATCCCATTCCACCATTGGGATATGTCCGGTGTGTCGGATGTCCTACAATATCATTTCTGATATATTTTAGTTCATGTAAGATCGGGTTTGAGTTCACGTTAATATGATACTTATACTGGGTTAACCCAATCGCAAGATCATATAAAGCGTCAATTGCTACAAAAAGTCCTTGAAGCATGCCAAAAACGTCAAGCAAAATTGCACCCTTTTGATCTTGTGGTTCTTTTAAGTAACGATCAATCATCAGGTCAACATGCTCAAGCATTGAAAAAGATGATGCTGCACGATATCCATGCGAATTTCTTTCATCCTTTTTTGTTTCTTGGACATAGCTTCTTAAGACGTTTAATCTCATAGGCTCTCCTTAATCTTTTGAATGAGAATAGGTGCTGGTAATTGCTTATAAAGTGGACCTTCTACATAACTTACGCCAAGTCTTTCTAAGGCTTCTTTTTGATCTTTTGTTTTTACATTTCTGATCACTAAAGCCATTTGGAAAGCTTCAAGCATTTCTCTTACCTTAGAGACATAACTGTTCCACTTAATCGATTCTTTTTTCATATCGAGATGCAGTGCATGAAATGGATAAGAAAGTGCCATTTCCAATGAATTTGTATCGAGTGCAATACCAGAATCAATAAGTTCTTGGATTTGAGCAGCATAATGACTGGGTCTTAAATCCATTTCAAACTTGATTCGAATAAATTCATAAGGTAATCCATACTCTTTTAAAGTCCCCAATAAAAACGGATTAAATGTTGGATCCACAAATGTTTCTTTTGCAATGGGAATCGTGATCTTAATGAGTCTTTCTGTTTTCTTTTCTAATTCAACTAAAAACTCACACACTTTTTTAATATGAAATCTTTCTAAATCTGCTAAACGATTTCTCTTTTTAGCAATCGCCATTAAATATCTATTATCAATCGAAAGATTTAATAATGCGAGTTCACTTTCATACTGCCAAACTCTATTTTTCTTAATGTCAGTGATTTGGTTAAAGACTAAACCTAATGATTTTTCTTCAATCGCAACATTTAAGTGATCAATCACTGTTTGTTCAAAGAGTTCGTCTTCATAGTCTCTATAGACAAAAAATACATATTTTTCTTCTTTATCGCGTTTCGCTTTTTCTAACGCGATATCTAAAAACCGCATGATTTTATCTAAGTTCTTTTCAATGGTGACAACAGGATATCTTAAAATACCCATATTGGCATTAAACTTTTCATAACGTAAAATCTTAGATTCATAAACATCTAAGTATCTAAAATACTCTTTAACGATTTTAGTGACACTTCTAATATCGTTATAGGGTAAGACAACTAAAAGTTGATTAAAATCATACCGATAGGTTCTACCTTCACTAAAGTATTTCTTGGTGTGTTGTGCAAATTCTTTAAAATAAGCTTTCATCTGCTCATGACCATAGATGTGCTTTAAGGTCTCATCTAAATCAATTAAAAGGAAAGATGCCTTATCTTTTAAGAATTCTTCAGATTCCTTATGGAAAAGAAATCTATTCCCAAGATCAGTTTCTGGATCTGAAGTTGCTTGATCTAGCAGTGATTTTGCTTCCATATAACCTGCCGTTTCATCAAAAAATAAACTCATCACGATATGCTCATCTCCTATTTTTAGTCCATAAAGCTTTTCTAGGATGTGTTTTTCTTGGTATCTATATCTTAATTCTTTGGTTTCACCAGATTTTGATAATAATCTTTGTATCGTCTCTTTATAGATATTGATATGTTCATAAGATAAATCTCTTAAAAAGAGTTCTAAATGATGATGTCTATCAATATTAAAGAGTTGTTGAGCTTGTTCATTATAGGTTGATCTACTTTCATCAAGTTCACGGTACGCTAGAATCGGTGCGTTAATGACGGATTCATAATATCTATTTTCTGTTTTTAGTTTTGATAATTTCTTTTCATCTAAAAGATGCGTAAAAAGAATAGAACTAAGCAATTTTAAGAAATCGTAGTGAATTCCAGGATCTTGAATGGCTTCCTCAAAATGAACTAAGAAAACACCCATATCACCTAAGGGGAATGCATAAAGAAATTTTGTATCCTCTTCGTAATCTTTTTGTGTGATTATATTTTTTGTTAGTTTTAAAACACTTGTTTCTTCTAAGACTTCTTCACCAGTGTCTAAAACAAAACGAACAACACTACCTTCTAAGCTTTGATTAAGAAGCGTCTTATCATAAAGTCTTTCCATCTTGTAATGGAATAAATTTGGTGATTCACCTTCAATATAGATGATATAATCTTTTGCTTTTAAATAGGTTTCTACTTGTATGAAAAATTGTCTTAAGTATTCTCTTAAGGGTAATTTTTCATCAATCAAATGTGAGAAAACGATTAAGTCATGTGCTCTTTCTAAATCTTCTAAGACGCTTTGGTGAGAGATTTGTTTTTCTTGAACTTTCTCAACGAAAACGATTTTTTCTTCTTTGGGTTTATCAATTTCAACTTTTAAATTGGTTTTCTTTTCAATCTGTTTATGAATTGATTTTAACTTCTTCGAATAATAATCTACCGAAGGCTTATTATCCATCTTTTGATAAAGTTTAATAATCAGTTCATAAAGACTACGTTTTAATTGATCATCAACGAGATCGATATCACTTTCATATTCCGCTTCTAATGTCGATGCTTTATGATAATCTTCTTTTGCTAAATACGCCTCAAAGAGTGGCTTTAAAGCGAAAATAGATTTCTTATTTTCTCTTAACTCTTTCAATGCTTTTTGAATCACTTCATCATAACGTTCTAATTGAACTAAGATGTTTAATTCATACGTGATATACTTACTCTTCAAATCATAGTTATAAAGCTCATAAAGTTGATTTAAAGCCATCTCTAAGTGTCCATCTTGATGATAAAGATCAAATAACATCTCGTGACAGCTTATCTTAACATCCGCTGGGATGACATCTTTAATCACTCTTAAAACATCATCTAAAAAGGGAAGCTTCAACGCTTTCTTATAACTGATTTCATCTAGAACGCTTAAGTATTGTTTTAAAATAGGTAGTTTTTCTTTTCTGAGTTGAATATACTTTTTCATCTCATCATATTTTGATAGATGAAGTGAACTATCGATTAAAGATTTTAAAATTTTTTCGTAATAAGGTGTTTCTGTTTGTAGTTCAATTTCTTTTAAGACTTTTTCGCCTTCCATAAAAACCATCTCATATTCTTCTAGAGATAAGCAGATTTCAAAATAATAACTAAAAGCCGCTTGGTAGTCCGTATGACTAAGCGGTTGTTCGAGGAAGTCTTTAATAATCGATAGACTATGTGGTTGTTTTGGAAGCGTTAAAACGTCTTGTAGACGCATATCATCAACCCTTTATTTGGTGGTAGAGTGTATCTGCTAGGTTTAAATATTTTTCTGAAAGCATCTTAAAATCAAAATGAAGTACTTCGGATAATCCAATCATTTCCTTACGGAGAGCTACTTGATGCCACTGGAGTGCTTGATACATCCGGTAGAATCTAACAGCATCAGCTTCTTCTTTTGTAGCTTTTCGTCCTAAATAAACATCTAAAAGGAGTAATGCATCATCGAAGCTAACATTACCAAATGATGCGATATCATAATAAAACTCATTCCAACCTGTATATTCCCAGTCTAGAAGATATAAGCGGTCACCAATGACGATATTTGAACGCTGCGCATCGCCATGACAGAATACTTTTGGTTTATCTTTTCTTTCTTCGTTATAAATATGAAGCCACTTATTTTTAAGATCTAAATATTTATCTGATCTTATATTGGTAAATGATTCATAAAGTGCTAATCTTTCGATAAGCATATAATCGGATGCTGGTTTTAAATCGGTATGATGTAAGACCTTTAAGGCGTTAGCAACTTCACTTAAATGCTCTTTAAAGTCAAGTTGTGTTAAAACAGTACCTTCAACAAATTTTGCTGCTTTTTCACCTGTTTTTTCATCGAAATAGACCGTATCATTATTTAAATTCAGTGGTCTAATAATCTCTAAGTTTTTCTTCTCGATGTTTCTGTCAACAAAAAGATTACCTTCTTTACCAATAATTCTAAATGTGTAATCAACACCTTTAATCGAAATATGGTACGTTAAGTGACTCATTCCACCTAACAAACGGTTTTTAACCAAAACATCATCTTCACTTACATTAAAAGCATGTGAAGCTCTTTCCTTAATCAATTTTTCAATATCCATAACTACTTGTATATTCAATAGTGTAGTATTTAACTGATTGAATATAGCTTCCTTTCTTTTAAATAACTATAATTAAATATAGGTACTGTGGATTTGAGATTCATATGTATAGCTTTGACTAT
>JAEWVV010000226.1 GCA_023458995.1 Bacillota bacterium | reverse complement strand
GTACGATCTCAGATTCAATTGTTATTACAGTTATAACTGTTGAAGCACCAAAAACCGGAGGATTATTTAATTGTTTAAATGTTAACTTTGGAACAGTTGTAATTGCTATGTTTTCACTTTCAACGTTATTAGGATTATCAGTTATTGTATTAAAGAGAAAATTTTAAGTATTTCTAAGTTATAATTATAATGAATGTATATGGGGAACAATATAAAATGTTCCCCATGTACAAAACGTAAAACAGTATAAAAATGATGTTAGGACGGAACTATGATGAAAAATAGAGTTCTTTTAAAAGATATTGCAGAAAAACTAAATCTAACAGCAAATACCGTATCGAGAGCATTACATGACAAAGCAGATATTTCAGAAAAAACGAAAGAAAATGTAAGAAGGGTTGCTGAAGAATTAGGATATATTCCTGATAGTGTCGCATCTTCGATGCGCACAGCTTCGACAAAAACAATTGCAGTTCTATTCGATAACCTACTAAACCCATACTTCATGATTATGGCAAATCAAATCCAAAAACATTTAATGGAAATTGGTTATGAGATGATGATCTTTACGGTAACCTCAACAGAAGCGATTTTACCCATGGACGTTCTTAAAAAAATGATTTCACGTCGTGTTGATGGTGTGATCAGTTTCTTAAGACCAAGTTTTGAAGTTGCTGAGTACGCCAATAAGATTCACTTACCTATTTTCATTTTAGGTCGTGAAGCTGACGATTTAAACATCGATTCCATTTTCACAAACGATGTTCAAGGTGGCGGCTTGATGGGTGAATATCTCTATCAAAAAGGTTATAAACATGTAGGCTATTTAGGTGGTCCTAAAGATATCTTATGTAATGTCAAACGTGCTGAAGGATTTCAAAAATACTATGATGAAAGAGGAATAGAAGTAAGAACAACCTATTCATCATGGGATGAAAAATCTGTATATGAAAATCTTGAATCCTTAGTGAATCAAGGTGTAGATGCTATTTTCTGTTTTAACGATAACATCGCTTACTCTGCAATATTATATTTAAAAGAACATTATCCACATCACAAACCCATCGAAGTCACTGGATATGATAACATTGCAGGAAGTCTGCAGTTACCTATTCCGATTGCAACGATTGGAACAAATATTGAGAAAATGATATCTATTTGTATTGAACAATTTATGAAGAGAATTGATAACTTCAATTTACCACTATTCGTTCAATCTAACGAAACATTTTTAATCATACATGAATAGAGGACAAATATGCACAGACAGTATCCAAGACCACAACTAAAAAGGAATCATTGGATTAATCTAAACGGATTGTGGGATTTTGAATTTGATGATGAAGTCAAAGGACTTAACGAAAAATGGAATGAAGGACATCAGTACTCAAAAGAGATTTTAGTTCCATTTCCATATCAATCTAAACTTTCAGGAATTCATGATATAAGTATTCATGACCATGTTTGGTATCATAAATCATTTAATTATACCAATCATGGGAATTTAAGAACGATTTTACATTTTGCAGCAGTTGACTATGAAACAACTGTATATGTAAATAGTAAACCTGTAGGAAAACATACAGGGGGTTCTACATCATTTAGTTTTGATATCACAGATTATTTGAACAAAGATGGACATCAAGAAGTTGCAGTTTATGTTTTTGACCCAAGTCTTGATGCTTATATTTCACGCGGTAAACAATCATGGAGAAAAGATCCTTTTGAATGTTTCTATGATCGTACAACAGGAATTTGGCAAACTGTATGGATTGAAGAAGTACACGCATCTGGATTGAAAGATTTAAAAGTATTTCCTGATCTTGATAAAAAACAGGTACGTTTTGATGTTTATGCAAAAGATGCATCAAAAAAATCATGTGAAATTGAAGTTTTTTATGATGGAAAATCTATTTTAGCAGCAAAAGATTCATTTACAAATAAAGTGTGTTTCACCTTGGATATTGAAGATAGTGATATGCATCTTTGGAGTCCAGAGACACCACATTTATATGATGTAAAAGTATCATTTGAAAAGAATGGTGAAGTGATTGATTCAGTTGAATCTTATTTTGGTATGAGAAAGATTAGTATTGAAGGTAACAAGATTTTATTAAATAACAAACCATACTATTTAAGATTAATTTTAGACCAAGGATATTATCCAGATGGACTATTAAGCTATCCAACTGAAGATGATTTACTAAATGATATTCGTTATTCAAAACAAATGGGTTTTAATGGTTGTAGAAAACATGAAAAAATTGAAGCGGAAAGATGGATGTACTACGCAGATAAAGAAGGTTTCTTAGTTTCTTTAGAAATGCCAAGTCAGTACGCTTACAAAGCTAACAATGCATTTGTTGAAGAATGGATTGATGCAGTAAAACGTGATTTCAATCATCCATCACTGTTTATGTATGTTCCATTTAATGAATCTTGGGGCGTTAGAAATATTAAAAATAGTAAAGAACAACAAGACTATGTCACTGGATTTTACTATTTAACAAAGAGCTTAGATCCTTCAAGAATCGTTATTTCAAATGATGGATGGGAACAAACTGTGACTGAAGTATGTACAGTTCATACCTATCGTCACGGAAATATCGATGATTTAGAACGTCAACAAGAATATCACAAGTCACTTCATGATTTAGATACACTTTTATCACCCATCCATACTGTTCATGACAGACACATTTATGTAGGTGGTTATAAGTATCATGGTGAACCTATTATCTTATCTGAGTTTGGTGGTGTATCTTATGCACCGCAAACTCAAGTAGGCTGGGGATATACCGGTGTTGATAACAGTGAAGATTACATTAAAGAATTAAAGAGAATCTTTAAAGAAGTTTATACATCACCACATTTTGCTGGTTTCTGTTACACACAACTTACAGATGTTCAACAAGAGATTAATGGTTTTCTTTCATATGAAAGAAAATTAAAGATTCCACTCGAAGTTATCAAAAAAATTGTATGTAATGAAGAATAACTCTTTTAAGACGCAAGTAATTTTTGCGTCTTTTTAGAATGAGAAATGATATTTTATCTAACTTCATGCCTCAAACATATAAAAAATAGATCAATGATTTATTCAGTGCACACGATGCATTTCTTATTGATATGTCCTATGAAAAATTAGTCTTATGTAGATGATTTACGCGAGTAAATGTTGTCAAAAGGAGGATGATGATATGAGATTAAATAAAATACTTATACCTTTTTTAGTTGTGCTTTTAACATTAGGTCTTGTAGCATGTCAAAGTGAAAAGACTGAAATTATAAGCGATGGAAAAAAGATTGAAAATGCTAAAACATCACTGGATATATCCTTTACTGTACCTACGGATACAATTGAAGGAGTTACAGAAACATTAGTATTAAAGGGATTTGAAGGTGACGTAAGTATTACTTGGAAGTCAAGTCATGAAGATATTATTAGTAATACGGGTGTAGTTGTTAGACCTGAAACTGATACAGAAGTTATTTTAACGGCAACACTTACCTTAAATGGACTAACGGATTCAAAAATATTTAGCTTAACTGTTTTAGCGGAACCTGAAGTCATCGATTATGGTTTAGTCACCATTCCTGATTTGGTCGTCTATATTAATTCAAATAGAGTTTCCACATATGCTGAAATCAAACCTGTTTTTACGAAAGAAGAGATGAAAGAAGAATTAATTTATTCAATTTTAAGTGGCGATTCTCGCATGCTAGCTATTTCAGAAGATGATTCTATTATTGCAAGAAAACCAGAATCAAGCAGGATTGTCGTTAAAGCAGAATCCGCACACTTTTCGACACAGTTTAATGTCGATGTGATCTATCATAACTATAATGATCCAGATTTTGAAATGTTTAATTTTTATAACACAACACGTTTTGATGTCAATGGAAAACGTCTAAAGTTAAAAGATTTAGAGATATCTAAATATACCATTATATTAGGTGATAGTTTTACAGATGAAAGATTCATTGGCAATTTCTTAAAAACATGGGGTGCAGGAAAATATGTTATTGATGCAGGTATAGGTTCAACAACATCGTTTCACTGGGAAGCAGCATTTTCTCATATTATTGGATCTGTTTCACCCAAAAATATCGTGATTAATATTGGAACGAACAATTTCTATGATGCAAATGCATCCATTGAACAGACCGTTTCAAGCATTCAAAGATTATTCATGTATATGCATACAAAATATCCTAAATCAAAAATCTATTACTTTGGAATTAGTCAAAGAACACAAACGACATTTTCAAGACATGTTACAGAAGCAAACATGAAACTTGAAAAGTATTGTAGCGAACATGATTATTTAACGTTTGTTGATGCAGGATTAACAAATAGTGATTTATATGATGGTATTCATCCAAACACTACAGGATATACAAAAATGTTTAATGCTCTTCTCGCATCTGGTATTGAGATATTAAAAAAGGACTAAAAGAAAGAACGCAAATTTTTGCGTTTTTTATTTAAGTTATTGACATTGACGTAGCGTCAAGGTTTATACTGAAGAAGGTGGTGATCCTTATGGAGTATAAGATTAGTGAACTGGCCAAGCTAGCAGGCATCAGTACAAGAACCTTAAGACATTATGATGAGATAGGTTTATTAATAGCTAACAGATTAAAAGATTCAAACTATAGAATCTATACTGAAGAACAAGTTGATATGCTGCAGCACATCTTGATTCTAAAAGAAATGGGTTTTGATTTAGATCAAATCACAGTGATGACTAAAGGTATAGATGAATCTAAGCGAATGAAAATGCTTGAAGAACATCTTGTCACATTAACTGAGAAGAAAAACAAAATTGAATCACTCATGCATACTGTAAGATCAACCATTAAAGCGATGAAAGGAGAAATCGTTATGAATGATAAAGAAAAATTTGAAGGATTAAAAGATAAAATGATTAAGGAAAATGATGAACTCTATAAAGATGAAGTTATTGACACATGGGGGATTGATGCTTATCAAAAGTCAAAAGATGCATTTAAGAACTTTACGAAAGAAGAGTATGATCAGTTAAATGAGCTTGCATCGAAACTGATTGAAAGATTGAAAGTATTAAAAGAATACCCAAGTGATGGAAAACTACAAAAAGAAGTTTATGAACTACATAAAGCATGGCTAACCACATCCTGGGGTGGTAGCTATAACAGCGAAGCTCATTTTAATTTAGTTGACATGTATGTATCAGATGAGCGATTTAAAAAGTTTTATGATCAGCATGGTGAAGGACTTGCAGAAACGTTAAGAGATGCAGTTCAACAAGTACTTATCAAACTCGCAAAATAAAAAACGCCGCGAGGACGTCATTTAAGTAAATGTGTTCCATCTGAGATGGATACTTCATAAAAGGTAGGTTTGTAACCTATCTTTTTTTCATAGGCTAGCGTGACTTGATGTTTTATAGAATTAACTAACTTCTTGGATGCAATCGCAACCACACAACCTCCAAAGCCAGCACCTGTCATACGTGCACCAAGTGCACCTGCTTCAAGCATAGCTTCTTGCAAAGTGTCTAGTTCAATACCGGTCACTTCATAATCATCTTTTAGTGATACATGTGACTGAATCATCAGTTTAGCAAATGTTTCGATATCCCCATTTTTTAGAGCTTCTCTTGATTTAATCGTTCTATCTTGTTCAGTGATGACATGTTTAACACGCTTGTAGATGACTGGATTTAGTGTTTCTTTCAAACGTGGAAGTTCTTGGGTTTTAATATCAACCAAATTGTTGATGGAATAGATTGGTTTTAATATGCTTAAGGCTTCTTGACATTCATTAAAACGTTCATTATATTTGGAATCAGCTAAACCACGTTTTTTGTTTGTATTGACAATCATGAGTGCATAATCTTTTAAATCAAGGGGTACATAATCATAATCAAGTGTTTCTGTGTTCAGTAGGATTGCATGATCTTTTTTACCAGCAATCACGGCAAACTGATCCATGATTCCTGAGTTAACACCAACAAATTTGTTTTCAGCTTCTTTACCGAGTTTAGCCATTGATTTTGCATCAAGATTAAATCCAAAGAAATGATTCATCATAAAGATAATGAGCATTTCTAAAGATGCAGAAGAAGATAAGCCAGCTGATTGTGGCATTGTGCCTTCCATGTAGATATCAAGTCCTTTATTGATTTGATAGCCATGGTCAAGAAGTGCTTTGATAGAGCCTTTGATATAATCTGCCCATTTTGAATCTTCATCTTTTACGATATGATTTAATGAGAAGACATGAGGTTTAGTCGTAAATGGGTCGGAATAGACATGAATTTCTTTATCATCTCTCAAACCTGCAATACCATATGTCCCATCACTTAATGCACATGGGAATACAAAACCACCATTATAATCGATATGTTCTCCAATTAAGTTAACACGTCCTGGAGAGTAAAAAGTAACACCATCTTGTCTATTGAAAATCGTTTTGAATTTGTCTTTCAACTTTAAAATCATAAAACATAATCCTCCATAAATGCAGTAAATGCTTGTATTCCTTTGTCATCTTGCTTAAATACACCACAGTCTTCTAAAACATGTTCAAAGACGAGGCCAACTTCTTGATTGATGATTTGATCGATATTTTCTTTTGTAAATTGATATTTTGATTTGAGTTCTTGAACCCAATTCTCATGTTTTAATGCTTCTTCATGGAGTGATACGTTTTCTAAAAGACTTACCTTAACAAGTTCTAATTCAGTTTTTAAGCGTGCAGGTAGAATAGCTAATCCCATCGCTTCAATTAAACCGATATTTTCTTTTTTAATATGCCATTTATCTTCATGTGGATGATAGAGACCTAATGGATAAAGTTTACTTGTGAAATTGTTTCTCAAAATAAGATCAAGTTGGTATAAATCATTTTTTCTTCGTGCAACAGGTGTTATGGTTTGATGTGGTGTTTTACCTGTCTTAGCATAAATCATTAATTCGGAGTTCCCATAATTCTTCCATGCTTTTAAGATATCATTTGCCTGAGATACTAATTGATTTTTATCTATTCCTTCAAGACGAATGGTTGATAGCGGCCATGCAAGAATATGATAGGTGATGTCTTCCTTAATCCACGTTTTGATTTTCTTTGCATCTTCAATAGGGAAACGGTAATGACCACCTTGGTAATGATCATGTGAGAGGATTGAACCTCCTACAATCGGTAGATCAGCATTTGAACCAAAGAAGTAACTATCAAAGAAATCAGTAAGTGATAACAGGTTAGCAAATGTTTTTTGGTTGATGACCATTGGTCTATGTTCTTCACTAATGACAATGGCATGTTCTGGATAGTATATATAAGGTGAATATTGGAAGTAATAAGGTTCGTGGTTTAAATCTAGTTTGATTAAACGATGTTGGTCGCGTGAATCCCTTTGGAAGTTTCCACTAAATCCTTCATTTTCAATACATAAAAGGCATTTCGGATAATCTTTGGAGACGGATTGACTTGCTAGAATAATACTCTTTGGATCTTTTTCAGGTTTTGATAAGTTGATGGTGACTTCTAAGTTACCATATTTAGAAGACACTTTATTCATTTTATTTTTGATGATACGGTCCATGCGGATATAGTTTAGATTTTGCATGTACTGATAATACCAGTTGGTTGCAGTTTTTTTACTACGTCCGTGAAGTTGATAAAAATGTTTTTCTACTAACGAAGGCATCATCGAAAAAACATCCATAATCTTAGCATCAAACAAATCTCTTGATACTTTTGATCCATCAAGGATACCTAATTTTTCAAGTTCATCTAAGATAGGTTCAAGTGCATCAGAAGGATAAGTAATGTCTTTAGTTTCAATAAAAGATGAATCATTTTCGATCTGAAGCAAACGATAAATTTGATTTTTTACATAGTGATAATCACGGCTATCAATAACACCTTTTTTGAGTTCATAGGCGATTAAGTTTTCGACTGATTTTTTCAAATGTTTTTACCCCTTACTCGTGTTTATTTTATATCTCTATTATACACTAAAATTATCCTGTTTTGTACGATAACAAAGCGAAAAAATAAGAAAATGAAACGTATGGAAAAACTGATAACAAAACGATTAATTTTATGCAGAAATATAGGCGTGTTTCTACGCTTTTTGAGGTGTTTTTTAAATGTGAAATCACTACTTTAAAAGTTGCTTATTTCTTATGTTTAATTTCAATTGTCATGCTTGATTTAGATAGTGATATGATAAACTATAACTAATGAAAGTTCGCTCATAGAAAGCATATTACATATACCTGCATCTATGAATATAATACCTCTTTCAGGGGTAAAATACATTGATTCATATTCGAATAGAGAAAAACGAACAACTCAAGTTAAGAGAGTGATTAAAAATGAAAATTAAAATTTATGATGAATCTTGTTATAATGATTTCCTTGATTTAGTGCTTTCTGATGATGATTTTATGGAGTATAGTACAACAAAAAAAGAAGACTATAAGAAAGCTTTAGAGGAATCGGTTGTTTTCTTAGCTTATGATGAATCAATTTGCATTGGTTATATTCGAGTCAAGAAAGATCGTTCATTTGGCGTTTATGTTTATGATCTTCTAATTCGTAAATCACACCGAGGTCATAAGCATGGTAAAAAGTTACTCGATCATGTAAGTATCTCTTTTCCTGATCAAACAATTTATGTGATGTCAGATGAAGATACCTATTACGAACAATTAGGATATGAAAAAATCGGAAGTATTTTTGAGGTTAATAAACCATGAAACTCATCATTATGTTTGGTCCACATGCTGTTGGCAAAATGACGGTAGGGCAATCATTATCTAAGCTAATCAATATTCCACTTTTTCATAATCATGAGAGTATCGAATTAGCACTATCTCTATTAGGAGAAGAGAATAAGTGGAAAGACTTAAGCAATGAAATCAGAGAAGTTGTTTTTAAGCATGTTTCACAAGCTAAAGGTCGTGGTGTTATTTTTACATTTATGTGGGCACTTGACTCACAAGGTGATCATGAATACATCCATTATTTAGAAGAACTTTTTACGAACCAAGGTGGCGAAGTATATTATGTTGAACTCATGGCAGATAAAGATGTTCGAATCATAAGAAATCAAACTGAAAATAGATTCAGAGAAAAACCATCTAAACAAGATATTAAATCAAGTCTAGATCGGTTCATTAAGATAGAAGATAAGTATAGATTAAATTCATATGATCATGAGCTTTCTTTTAAACATTATATGAAAATTGATAATACAAACTTAAGTCCTGATGAAGTAGCAAACATGATCAAGGAGTATTTCAAATTATGAAAACATCCGTTTGGAATCCTTTTAGAGGATGTCATAAGATAAGTGCAGGTTGTAAGAACTGTTATATTGCTTTAGGAGACTTAAAAAAAGGTAAAGATTTTGACGTAATCGAAAAAACTGTACAATACGATCGACCGATTAGAAAAAACAAAAAGGGTGAGTATGTAATCGCTTCTGATACACTTGTTTTTACATCATTTTCAAGTGACTTTCTCTTAGAAGATATCGATTCATATCGTGATGAATTATGGGCTATGATTAAATCAAGACCAGATCTATCTTTTCTTTTTTTGACGAAAAGAATAAATCGTTTTGATAAAGTAATTCCATCTGACTGGCCAGTAGGTTATGAGCATGTAACTGTTGGTGTAAGTGTAGAAAACCAAGAAATGGCAGATGAAAGACTACCCTATCTTTTAAAAGCAAACATTAAACATAAAAACATTATTTGCCAACCCATGATTGGTCCAATTGATTTATCTAATTATCTAGATGGAATTGAGTTTGTCACTGTTGGTGGAGAGGCAGCAAGCAAAGGACGTATCTTAGATGATGCATGGGTTTTAGATATTAGAGAAGAATGTATAAAACATAAGGTTTCTTTTGAGTTTAGACAAGCAGCATCCAACTACTTAAAAGATGGTGTTCTACAAAAAATCAAGTGGCACGATTTAAGCAAAGTGGCACGAGAACTTGATCGAAATATATATTTTTAAGATAAAAAAAGTAGACGGTTTGTCTACTTTTTGATTATATAATCTAAGATTAATATTGATTCATGAATGTAAGATCAATGAGATTTTTTTCTACATTTGAATTAATTGGATAAATCATATGAGATGGTATTCCTTGATCAGATGGAACATAGATATCGTTGTAATCTCTATCTTTAATGATTGGATTTACCTTTTTGAGCAGAAGCATTTCTTCAACAGATCCATCTTTATCAATCACGTAACCAAGGATTTCTTTATCCTGTTTAATGATATA
>JAEWVV010000225.1 GCA_023458995.1 Bacillota bacterium | reverse complement strand
AAGTTTAACCCAAGTTCTTTTAAACGTGAAACTAGATATTTTGCCATGTGGTTAGCATGTTTTCCAATTTGATAGAATAATCCATCTTGAAATAAACCTTCAAACTGGATACCGACTAAAAATCCTTTAGCAAGTAATCCACCTTGTTGTTTCATGGAATATCTAAAAGACTCATCAATCTCTTTATGTTTAGTGATGACTGCTTCACCAAGAAGTGCACCATTTTTTGTACCACCAATATAGAAGATATCGGTATAAGTAACCATATCATCAAGTGTTAAATCATTATGTTCTGATGTTAATGCTACCCCTAATCTTGCACCATCAATATAAAGATAAAGATTAAGTCTTTGGCATGTTTCATAGATTTCTTTAAGTTCTTTTTTCTGATAGATCATGCCAGTTTCGGTTGCATTAGAAAGATAGACCATTTTTGGTTTAACCATATGTTCATCAGTAAAATGGTTATAAGTTTTTTCGATTTCTGATGCACTTATTTTTCCGTTTTCAGTTGGGATTGTAATAACTTTATGACCCGTTTGTTCGATCGCCCCAGTTTCATGGACTTCGATATGACCTGTTACCGCAGAGAACACTGCTTCATAAGGTTTAAGTAGATGAGAAATCACGATTTTATTTGTTGATGTTCCACCTGTCATAAAATGAATAAAAACAGGTTGTTTAATCTCTTTTTGGATACATGCTCGAGCATTCTTTGTATGCGTATCCATCCCATAGCCAATATGAGCTGCAGATTCTGAACTATTTAATAGTTTTAAAAGATTTGGATGTGCAATATCGTTATAATCATTTCTAAAGTGGATCATGTTTAGTTACCTCGCATCTATAAAAAAATTATAGCATAAAAAAAACAGAAGTTTTATCTTCTGTTATGCTTTAACAAATGGGTTGAATTTCTTTTCGTGTCCAATATCGGTTGATCTTCCATGACCAGGATAAACAATGGTATCCTCATCAAAGAGTTGATAGATGCGTTTAATCGATTGATAGATAACTTTACTGTCAGATAAGGGGATATCTGTTCTACCAATGCTTTGATAGAATAATGTGTCACCAGAGAATAGAATGTGATCTGTATGAAGTACAGTGCTACCTTCTGAATGTCCAGGTGTTTCATAGACTGTAAACTCATGACCAATAAAACAAAGAATTTCTTGATCGACAACAAAATGATCTACAGGAATTTCATATCCAATTTGGTTATAGGTTGTCTTCCCCATCCATATACGATCTTTTAAGGGGGCATAAACCATACAATTAAATGTATCTTTCATTTGCTTAACACCACCCACATGATCTGGATGTCCATGTGTAATGTAGATAGCCTCTACGTTTAGTTCATTTTTCTTAATAAATCTTATAACTTCATCTGATTCATAACCTGGATCGATGATGAATGCTCTTTTATCTTCAAAGACGACGTAGCAGTTACTTCTTAAACTGCCCAGCGAAAAGCGCATAATTTCCATTTTTATCACCTTAGGCATTATAACATATTTTGTTATAATTCCAAGAGTAATGTGACTTATACCTAGCTTTAAAGCTAAGTAAACGCTATCTAATTCATTTAACAAGCATTTTCGTTATTGATTCAGTATAATGAGTGTGCTAAGGGAGTTGAATATATATGAAAATTTATGAAAATTATGCCGATCTCATTGGACATACACCATTACTTAGATTAAAACATTTAGAGAAATTATTTAATCTTAATGTTGAATTAGTTGCTAAACTTGAAAACCACAATCCATTATCAAGCGTGAAGGATAGATTAGCATTAGCCTTAATCGAATCTGTTGAAAAAACAAAGAAGATTACAGCTGAAACACACTTTGTTGAACCAACATCAGGAAACACAGGAATTGGACTTGCTTTTATCTGTGCAACCAAAGGTTATAAACTAACTTTAATTATGCCAGAAACAGTATCTAAAGAACGTGTTCAAATTGTTAAAGCACTTGGTGCTAACGTGATATTGACCGATGGAAAACTAGGCATGAAGGGTTCAATTCAAAAAGCGGAAGACATGAAAAATGAGAATCCAAATGTCATTATTCCGATGCAATTTGAGAATTTAGCAAATCCAGAAATGCATCGAAAGACAACGGCTCTTGAAATTTTAGAAGATACAGATGGTGATGTTGATTACTTCATTGCTGGAGTTGGTACAGGCGGTACTATCACAGGAGTGGGTGAAGTTTTAAAATCAAAGAATCCTAACGTAAAAATTATCGCAGTTGAACCTAAAGATTCACCTGTACTCTCAGGAGGAGCTCCAGGACCTCATAAGATACAAGGTATTGGAGCAGGCTTTGTTCCAGGTGTCATGAATTTAAGTATTGTTGATGAAATTATTCAAGTTTCTAATGAAGATGCATTTGAAAAAGCACGCTTGCTTTCAAAGACTGAAGGTGTGTTTGCGGGTATTTCAAGTGGGGCAATTCTACATGCAGCATTAGAGATTTCTAAAAGAGAGGAAGCG
>JAEWVV010000224.1 GCA_023458995.1 Bacillota bacterium | reverse complement strand
CCCTTGAGGTTTATTGATTACAAGTAGATCAGAATCCTCATAAACGATATCTAGTGCTAAATCTACTGCATCAAGACTTAGTGTTTTAACTTCTCTTTCATCAACTTCGATTGTGTCACCAAGTTTTAAGGTATAACCAGTTTTAACATTTTCACCATTGACTAAACATGAACCATCTTTAATCAATTTTTGGACGAAACTACGACTTTTATCTTCGAAAAGAACAAGATTCAAGACATGATCAAGACGTAATCCGACTTGATCAGATTCAACTTTGAAGGTTTTCTTCATTTTTCTTCTTCTCCTTTTTTCGTTTCTCATCGAAAATAAATAAATCGATTGCAAATAATACGATTGCTGCAGATAGATACATATCGGCTAGATTGTTATAAAAATTAGATAGTCCAATTAAATCTAAAATACCATCAAGAAATGGAAAATGCATAAAATCGATGACATAACCTAGGACCATACGATCAATTGCGTTACCAAGTGTTCCAGCGATAAATAGAGCTATCGATATGCTATAGACTTTCTTTGTTTTATAGTTCGTATCTAATAACAAGTAACCAAAGATACCTAAAGCTATAATCGTAAAGATCGAAAAAAGCAACATTTGACCTTCAAGTAGCCCAAAAGACATTCCTGTGTTTTGGAAATATGATAGCTCAAGTAATTCAGGAATAACGGTAATATTGGGTGCATTTAAGATAATGTTTGTACTGGCTAGATATTTAGTTAGTTGGTCTAAAACGATGCTTAATATAATAATAATCAGACTAATTAGCATATGGGCTCCTAAAAAATGATCGTCAAGACGATAATTCCAACGATACATAGAACAACTGAAATAATGGTACTTTCAGTCCAATAGGGTATCTTGGTATTGATGTCGTTGACTTTTGGATGATAAATTTTAATGAGTTTATAGTAAAACGTGTAATACAAATAAGGCCATGCGATAACGCAAATGGCGATTAAAATTGATAATAATAATGTAAGTTTAGATATAATAAACAAATTGATGAGCACCAAAACGGGTAAAGCAAGGATAACTAGTGAAAAAATAAGTGCACCTAAAACTGATTTTAAAGTGTTTTTGATTGTCACTTCATGATCAATCATTCTGGTGAGTTTCTTATACCGATAGAAAAACTGATCGATTTGATTAATTAATCGCTTCATGTAGCGCTTGCACCGCCTCTTCTATCGTATTTATAGCAATCAATTCAAAGTTATGTGGTATGTCGATAATCTCATTTTTATGTGATTCAGGAATGAAAAACAAGTCCGTTTTACGATATTTTGCTGTATAAATTTTTTGTCTAATTCCACCAATTCTGCCGATGGTACCATCCATTTCTATCGTACCTGTACCTGCGATTTTTGTATCACCAATGTTTATATTTAGTAAACTTGTGTAAATACTAAGTGTTTGAATCATACCGCCACTTGGACCACCAATCACTGATTCAAGTCCTGGTAGTGAAAATGAAGGTACTGCATGATCGATTGCATAGTTTGGATAATAGAGTAACGTTGGTTCATCTTCTGTTAACTTATAAGATATCGTATGATATTCATACGCATTTCCATTTTTTCTTCGAACGGATAAGGTTGCTTCTCTTAGTCTACTCAACTCAGTAAAGGATTCTTCATCATGAAGACTATAATCTTCACCGTTAATGGATAGAATTTCATCACCAATTTTAAGTTCATTTAACCGACTTGGACGATAATAAAGCATTAAACCCTCAAAATGATAATTGATTACAATACTTTCATCCACTTCACTTGCAAGTTCGTATGCTTTAATGACTGCGATTTGCAAACTTGATAGTTTAGATACTTGCCCTGATAAAAAATTATCTCTTCCTGATGTATCTTTTTCACGATAAGTAAGTTCATCAATTTCAATCGATGGATCTAGATTAGCAATTAACCCTTGAAAAGGAGTCATTGGAGAATATGAATAAACATAAATGGTATTAAACCCTTTCGTCATCTCAATACCTTCAATTTGAACCGTTTCATTCATCGGTGTTAAATCACCAGGAGCAACTATTTGCTTACTTGTTGGCATCACCAAGATGAAAAGTATATAGAGATATGGTAAAAACAAAATGGTAATGATTTTTTTATAGTGATTAAGTAAGGTTAACATAGGAAATTTCTCCAACTTCTATCTGACGAAGTGTCACACCTGCAGCTTGTAGCATTTTTAATGCTGCTTGATGTTCTTTCGTATGCTGATATTTATTGGATTCAAATACGATTTCTTTGATCCCACTTTGAATAATGAGTTTCGTACATTCATTACATGGGAATAATGTGACATAAATCGATGAACCTTTAAGGTTTGTTGTTGCATTTAAGATTGCATTTGCTTCTGCATGAACGACGTAAGGGTATTTTGTTTCTGTATATTCCCCTTCATTTCCCCAAGGAAAAACATCATCTTCGCAGCCATGTGGAAGCCCATTATATCCAATACCGACAATACGACGGTCCATATTAATGATACAAGCCCCTACTTGGGTTGAAGGATCTTTACTTCGTAATGCTGATAACTTAGCAACACCCATAAAGTATTGATCCCAAGAAATGTAATCTTTACGCATTATTTTTTCTCCTCTGGTTTAGCTAAATTCAAGTCAACATGGCAATAGCCGCCTGG
The DNA here is from genome assembly GCA_023458995.1 of Bacillota bacterium. Classification (GTDB taxonomy): domain Bacteria; phylum Bacillota_I; class Bacilli_A; order Acholeplasmatales; family Acholeplasmataceae; genus Peloplasma. The sequence continues at coordinate 2,663 of JAEWVV010000224.1, read as the reverse complement.
ATTTTTCTTTAAGTAATCTTGATGATACTCTTCAGCAGACTCAAAATCAAGAGCCATCTTAACTTCTGTTTGAACACGTTTGAGGTTATCACCAAACATATGTTTCATATAGTCAAGAATAAACTGTTTTTCAGTATCATCTGTGTAATAAATACCTGTACGATATTGTCTACCGATATCATGACCTTGACGATTCTTAGAAAATGGATCAATGATTCTAAAGAAATGATCTAAGATTTTATCTAAAGAAATGATTTTTTCATCATAATGAACTTCCATCGCTTCAGCATGTGTTGCAATACCTGAACATACTTCACGATATGTTGGATTCTTTTTATTTCCATCGATATAACCCACAGTTGTATCATGAACACCCTTAAGTTGTTGAAAATATCCTTCTACACCCCAAAAACATCCACCTGCTAAAGTAATTTTTTTCATCTTTATTCTCCTACTTTGATTTTTAATTCGTCAAGTTGAACAGGATCAACATCTGATGGTGCTTGCATCATCATATCTTTTGCACTTTGAGTCTTAGGGAATGCGACAACGTCTTTAATATTGGTTGTATTGGTCATAAGCATAACGACTCGATCAAGGCCAAGTGCTAGTCCACCATGAGGAGGCGTACCATATTTTAATGCGTCCACGAAAAATCCAAAGCGGTTAACAATGTCTTCTTTAGATAAGCCAAGTGTGTCAAACATTAAACGTTGTACATCTTGATTGTGAATACGAATTGATCCACCACCGATTTCATAACCATTTAAAACGATGTCATAAGCTTTTGCCATAGCGTTCTTAGGATCATTTTTAAGTACTTCTGCATCTACTGGTGCTGTGAAGGGATGATGTTTCGCATAGAAACGCTTTTCTTCTTCACTATACTCTAAAAGTGGCCAATCGACAACCCATAAGAACTTATAATTGTTTTCTTTAATCAGTTTGAATTCATTTGCGATTTCAATACGAAGTGCGCCAAGTGCTGAAGACACAGCTTCAAAACCACCAGCGACTAAAAATAAAATCGATCCTTCAGAAAGATTTAAATCATTGATTGTTTTTTCACTCAAGAATTTAGCAATCGAACCTGTGATTTGACCATCTTGTTTACGAACATATGCAAGCATATCACCATGGTTTTTCTTCACTAATTCTGTATATTGATCAATTCTCTTACGTGTAATGCTTTGTGCATCATCAATAACAAGACCACGAATGTGTTCTCTTCCTGCAAATAGTGAAATTTCACTATTTGCGAAAATTTTCTTATAATCTTGAATAATCAGTTCATAACGCATATCTGGTTTATCAGAACCATATTTTTCCATAGCTTCTTGATAACTCATACGTAAGAATGGTGCCTTGATATCAACATTAAGCACTTTTTTAAACGTTTTAACCATGATTTTTTCAACGATCCCTTGAATATCTTCCATATCAACGAAAGATGCTTCAATGTCGATTTGAGTAAACTCTGGTTGACGGTCTGCTCTTAAGTCTTCATCTCTAAAACAACGTGCAACTTGGAAATAACGTTCGATACCTGCAACCATGAACAGCTGTTTATAGATTTGAGGTGATTGTGGCAGTGCATAGAAGGTACCTGGATAGAGTCTTGATGGTACTAAGTAGTCTCTAGCACCCTCAGGTGTTGATTTACCTAAAATAGGCGTTTCCATCTCCAAGAATCCTTCTTCAACAAGTACTTGACGGATTGCTTGTGTAATTTCATGACGTTTAATTAAGAAATTTTGCATCACAGGACGACGTAAATCAAGATAACGATATTTTAATCTTGTGTCTTCTAAAGCATCTGTATTATCGCTAATAATGATGGGGGTTGTTTCAGCTGTGTTAAGAAGAATAAGTTCTTTAACATCGACTTCAATTTCACCGGTCTTAATATTTAAGTTTTTACTTTCTCTTTCAATGACAGTACCTTTCGCTTCAATGACATATTCATTTCTAAGTTTAAGTGCTAGGTCATAGTATTTGTTTTCTGGTTTAATCACAAGTTGGGTAATACCTTTACGATCTCTTAAGTCAACAAAAATAAGACCACCTAAGTTTCTTACTTTAGCTGCCCAGCCTTTTAAATAAACCTCTTTTCCAACATCAGACATGGTTAATTCATTATTGTGATGGGTATAATGCTGCATATTATTTACCTACTTTTTCTTTCATATATTGGGTAATTTCTTTAATGGATACTTCTTCTTGAACTTCTGTTACTGTATTCTTAATTCCTACAACACCTTTTTGATATTCATCATCACCTAAAATGATTAAATATTTAGCACCAAGGCGAAGTGCTTGTTTAAGTTGACCTTTAAATGCTTTCTTTGTATAGTTCATATCTGCAATTAAATTAGCCTGTCTTAAGTTATATAAAATCTTTGATCCTTCAACACGAAGATTTTCACCAAAGACAATCACATATGCATCAAGTGTACTTGCTTTCTCTAATTCGATATGTTCAGCTTCAAGTGCAAGTAGTAATCGTTCCATACCACATGCAAATCCGATACCACCAAGTTCAGGTCCACCAAGTTCAGACACTAATTTTTGATATCTTCCACCGCCGCCAAGGACGTTTTGCGCACCAAAACCTTCAATATCAGCTTCGATTTCAAATACAGTGTGACTATAGTAGTCAAGAC
>JAEWVV010000223.1 GCA_023458995.1 Bacillota bacterium | reverse complement strand
GCATATTATTGATCTCATCGCAAAAAAACGCGATGGTCTTGAACTTACACAAGAAGAAATCAAATATCTAATTCATAATTATACAAAAGGACAAATTCCTGATTACCAAATGAGTGCTTTTTTAATGGCAACTTACTTTCAAAACATGAATGACCAAGAAGCAACCTATTTAGCGCTTGCTATGAGAGATTCAGGGGATGTAATTGATTTAAAAGATATTCCAGGTATTAAAGTAGATAAACATTCTACCGGTGGTGTTGGTGATAAGGTCACCCTTATTTTAGGGCCACTTTTAGCAAGTTTAGGTGCTAAGTTTGCCAAAATGAGTGGTAGAGGATTAGGCCATACGGGTGGTACAATCGACAAACTAGAAAGTATTCCTGGCTATAAAGTTGAACTTAAAGTTGAAGACTTTATCAAGCAGGTCAATAACATTGGAATCGCAATTGTTGGACAAAGTGGTGATGTCGCACCAGCTGATAAAAAGCTCTACGCACTTCGTGATGTTACAGCAACCGTTGATGTTATTCCATTGATTGCATCATCGATTATGAGTAAGAAACTTGCAAGTGGGGCAGATGCCATTGTTTTAGACGTTAAAGTCGGTCATGGTGCATTCATGAAGACTGAAGAAGAAGCGATTAAATTAGCTGAGCTCATGGTATCGATTGGACGTTTAGCAGGAAAGAAAATGACTGCGATTTTAACAGGTATGGATGAACCACTTGGTCATAAGATTGGTAATGCTTTGGAAGTCTATGAAGCGATTGAAACATTGCAAGGACATGGACCTAAAGATTTAGTTGAAGTCACCGTTGAAATTGGTGCTCATCTCTTACTTGATTCAGCACTTGAAACTGATTTTGAACGTGCTAAAAAGAGACTTTATCAAGCATTAAATGATGGAAGTGCTTATCAAAAATTCCTTGAACTTGTTAAAGCTCAAGGTGGAGATGTTTCTTCTATGAAGCATCCAGAAAAACTCTTATCACAAAAAACAATCGAAGTTAGAGCACAAAAAGAAGGTTACATTATGGATATCAATGCACTTGATATCGGTAAGGCAGCCATGAGATTAGGTGCTGGTAGAGAAACGAAAGAAGATATAGTCTTACTTGATGTTGGTGTTGATCTTCATAAGAAGATTGGTGATTATGTCAAAGTTAATGATGTACTTGCAACACTCTATGTTCAAGATAAAGGTATTGAGGAAGCGATTGAACTTATTCAAAGCGCACTTACCATAGGTATTGAAAAGAGAAGTATTCCACTAATCCGTAAAACGATTAAGTAAGGGGGCATTCATGGTTCCTGATTATGAGCATTCGATCTTAAATGTTACAGCAACCATCCTTACGCACTACAAGGCAGAAACGCCATATAAAACACTTCCTATCTTAGAAGAAGCATTAAAGGATAAACAACACATTGTCCTTGTTCTTTTAGACGGAATGGGTGTAAACATCTTATATAAGCATCTTTTTAAGGATGCTTTTTTAATTCGATATTTAAAAGATGTCATCACGTCTGTATTTCCACCGACAACTGTAGCTGCAACAACAACCGTTTTATCAGGACTACCACCTTTTGCATCAGGTCATTTAGGATGGGTTCAATATTTTCCAAGAGAAGATCTAAATATTGCACTCTTTCCAAATCAAGATTTCTATGATTCACAGAAGAATTTAAACATGAATTTTAAAGATAAATACTTGAAGTATCCATCCATTTATGAACAAATCAAGCATACTTCTCCAGAAGTATCTTTATCAGAACTTTTTCCAAGTTTTCGTGAAGATGGCTATTTGACATTTAAAGATCAAGTTGACCGTGTGATTGATATCACGCGTAAAAAAGACAATTCGTTTACCTATGTTTATTGGACTGAACCTGATATGACACAACACCATTATGGTGTAGATGCTTATTCAACACGAAAAACACTTTACGATCTTGATCAAGAAGTCGAACGTATGGCATTCTTTTGTGCAAGAGGAACAACGATTGTTGTGATTGCAGATCATGGGTTAACCGATGTCCAGGAAATACCCATTTTACAAAATGAAGCGCTCATGAATATGCTTAGAAATAAGCCTTCTATTGAAGCAAGAGCTACAACATTTTTTGTTAAACATAATGAACTTAAAAACTTTAAAGAACTCTTTGAAAATACTTATGGAAAGCACTTTATGCTCTTATCCAAACAAGAACTATATGATAAAAAGCTATTAGGTGATGGAAAAAAACATAAACTACTCGATCAGTTTATCGGTGATTATATTGCGATTGCTACAAGCAACCAAATGTTTTCAATGTCAAAAGAAAGACCATTTGTTGCACATCATGCAGGATTAACCAAAGAAGAAATGGAAGTTCCACTCATCATATTCTCAAAATAAAAAACGTGCATCGGGGTGCACGTTTTTTTGCTTGATGAAATACTATTTCTTAGGCTCTACTTTTTGATCTTCTTTAGCAAATTCTGCAGCCATCATAATATTTGATGCAAGGTCTGTAATGTTTGTTGGAACAACAAGTTTCACAGCTTGACCGTTTGCGACTTTAGCAAGTGCTTCATATGATTTAAGTTGAAGTACTGTTTTATCTGCAGCAGCTTCTTTAATAATCTTAATACCTAGTGCTTCAGCTTCAGCAATCTTAAAGATTGATGCAGCTTCCCCTTCAGCTTGAAGGATTTTTTCTTTTTTATTGGCTTCAGCTCTTAAGATCAAGGCTTCTGCATCACCTTCTGCACGAAGGATTTCTGCTCTCTTTTCACCTTCAGCGATCAAGATGTTTTGTCTCTTTTCGCGTTCAGCGCGCATTTGTTTTTCCATGGATTCTCTAATATCTTTTGGTGGAATAATGTTTTTAACTTCAACGCGAGTAACTTTAATACCCCATGGATCGGTTGCTTCATCGAGAGTTTCTCTCATACGCGTATTGATTAAATCACGTGATGTTAATGTTTCATCTAGGTCAAGTTCACCAATAATGTTACGAAGTGTTGTTGCTGAGATGTTTTCAATCGCCATAATTGGATTTTCAGTACCATAAGTATATAACTTGGGATCTGTAATAGAGAAGAAGACGACAGTATCAATTTGCATTGTAACGTTATCTTTTGTAATAACAGCTTGTGGATCAAAATCCTTAACTTGTTCTTTTAAACTAACAATTTTCTTTACACGGTCAATGATAGGAATAACGAAATGGATACCAACTCCTAATGTTTTATGGTAAGCACCTAAACGTTCAACAACCATTGCTTTAGTTTGTGTAACTAAACGAAAGCTGAGTGCAACAATGAACAGAATGACTAAAAACGCAATAATCAAACCTGCTACTGCTCCAGAGCTAATTAATACAGGGGGCAATAAACGAAATACATTCATAAATTCATACCTCTTTCTTTATTCTTCGATTTTTTCAACAATTAATTTATTTCCATCAACATCGAGAACACGTGCATGTTCACCGACCGAAATGGCATCCTTAGATATAGCTGCCCAATCGATTGCTCTGACGACTACACGTCCAATTTCATTGGGTCTAATCTCTTTTACAACAGTAACGATCATGCCAACCATTGCATCAACGTTCGTTTTAATCTCATTCGTCTTTAAGTACTTCTTGACAACTGGTCTTGTTAATAGAAGGAGACAAGCAGTAAATATGATAAACGAGATAATTTGCCAAATGATATGGCCATTTAATAAAGCGATGATGAAACTTGGTATTGATGCAAGAGCAAACCAGATACTGATCATGTCTGTGCTTACAATCTCAATGATTAAAGCGACAACAAAGAGTCCAAGCCAAAACCATACCATGAAATCATTCATATTAGACTTCCTCCTTCAAATAGACAAGTAAAACTTGTTCTTTACTTTGCCAATTAGCTTTATATTTCTTGGTTTCTTGAGTGAAATTCACAGCAAGTAAACCTCCGACTTCATCTATGAATGCTTTATTTGCTATTCTGCTATAAGATGAACGAACGGTAATTCTATACTTGTTAGACTCAGGAATATCGTGTCTAATCGCCTCGGCTTTTGAAAGAGGTTTTATGACAATCATTTTCTGATTCTTTTCGATACCTAACATAACGCTATATGCGTTTTCAAAGAAATTGGTTGCAGGTTTATTCAGTGTTATGTTTCCTGCAGCAATGGTGACGATACAGTCTTTTGGTTTTTCATTAAACCATACGATGTTCATACGAATCACTCCTTACACTTTTATTATACATCAAATTATTTCAAATGCAAGAGTAATTATTAAAAATTATTATTTATTCACTTGATTGATTTTTTCGAGTTTTACACCGAAGTCAAGAAGCATTTCTTTGATGTTTTCTTCATTTGGTGAACCTTTGGACAAAAGATCTTTCATGTGTTCTTCCATGACTCTAAGTGGTTCAGTTGCTTTATAACAAAACATCTTGATATCAGTTATCACATATGTATATTCGTAGATATATTTATCAAAAGCATCTTCGATTGTAATCGTTCTTGTTATTGGTAATAAGGACTCTCTTTGAATGATTCGATCAACGAGTGGGATGAGCCAGTAAATACCTGGTGTATCAATGACTTTAAGAAATGATC
>JAEWVV010000222.1 GCA_023458995.1 Bacillota bacterium | reverse complement strand
ATATTATGTTGTTGATGGTAAAGAAAGAATTAAAGATATGTCATCAAGTTTACTTAAGGAAATTGGATTTGAGAAAGATGAAGTCATTGGTAAAAAGTTGTTTCAAATTTTAAATAAAACCGTTCGTTTTCAAAAAATAAATACACAAGAAGTTAACAATAGACAACTCGAAAGTTATTATCTTGGTTATAAAGAAAGGGCTAAACAAGGTGATTCTGAAGTTGAGGAATTAACGTTTTTAAATGTAGATGGTAACCCTGTGATTTTGCATATGGTGATGCAGCCAGTTTATGCATTAGGTAAATATAAGGGTAGAATTTGTGTTGGTGAAAAAAAGTCAAACTTTGATATGCTTGCTGTTGAAAAAGAACTTCAAGAAAGAAATTTAGAACTAGAAAGCATTCGTCATAAGTTTATCGCAACTCTCGACATCTCTGAAGAAGGGCTCTTCTATATTGATTTAGATGAACGTATTATTTGGGCTTCTGATAAGCTTGTTGAGTTCTTGAACTTACCGGGGAATACACTAGACTTAACTGATTTCAGACGGATGATTGAACCTGAAGATTTAAAGAAGTATTTAGCGATATTAGGCGATTTAACGATTAATAAAAAACAGTATTCAACATCTTATAGAATCATGGTTAATGGTAGATATACATGGTTTAAAGAAAAAGGAAAACGTTTATTTGAAGATACACATTCCGCTGTCATCATGGGAACGATGAACCCTATGAAGACGAAACATTTCTTATCCAGTAATATCGATGAACTTGATCGACTTAAAGATGATCATGAACTGATGGTGTCAATGAATAAGCTATTTAGAGATAATAGATATTTCCAACTTGTTGTCTTTAAACTAAAGAATATTCCTAAGATCAATGAGACACATGGTAGAGAAGTCGGAAACATGCTTATGGCAGAATATGTCAAGAAGATGCGCACTTCGTTTGTTACGGAAAGCGGCGATATTTTTAGAATGTCAGGAATCGATTTTGCAGTAACGATTACTGACCCTAGAAAGATCGATATTTTACAAAATGGTATTAAATCAAATAAAACATTTTTAAATCTTGTGATGCAATACGGATCTATATCTGTTGAACTTGAAGTGTTTGCAGGAATTGCGATTGGTGGAAGTGATGCACATGATGAACACAAACTCTATCAAGCTGCGATGCAAGCCTTAAAGATTGCTGAAAACCCACAGTTTTCTGCACACGGTTGTTACTATAAGGATATTGTGTCATGATGAAAAAAGAGTTAAGAAAAGAATTGCTAGTGAAAAGATCACAAATGATAGATGAAGATGTCATTCGTAAATCAAAAATCATTTGTGATAAAGTTCGTCTTGATATCCGTTATCAAGAAGCAAATAAGATTGCACTCTTCTATCCTATGGGCAAAGAGGTTAATCTTTTGGATTTACTTAAAGATAACAAAATCTTTCTATTCCCACGTGTTGAAAAAGATGGACTACACTTTTATAGATACGAAAAAGATATCCAGATGATTAAATCAAAATTTGGTGTTATGGAACCTAAAGGAAATAATCCGGAAGATCTAAATATTGATTACATGTTAACACCAGCACTTGCTATCTCAAAAGATCTTTACCGAATTGGTTATGGTAAAGGCTATTACGATCAGTTTTTAAGTAAGTACCGTCCCAAAGTAGTTGTTGGCGTTATTTACGATGCATTCAACAAGATTACATTCAATCATGAAGACCATGATCAAAAATTAGATGATGTGATCGAGGGGTAAACTATGAATACAGCATTAATTGTTGCTGCTGGTGCAGGAACAAGAGCTAAACTCAGTCAATCGAAAATACTTTATGAAGTCAATCATAAGCCTATCTTTTTATACAGTGTTGATATGTTTAAAAGCATGGGTCATGAGATTGTTTTAGTCGTATCTAAAGATGACTTAAATGAAATCAAAAAATATGTAACAGAAGATATTAAGCTTGTGATTGGTGGTAAAACAAGAAGTGAATCTGTGATGAACGGATTAAAAGCTGTAGAAACACCTTACGTTTTTATCCATGATGCAGCAAGACCACTTATTTCTAAAAAAGCTATTTCAATGATTGAAAAAGCTTTGGAATTTCATGATGCTGTCATGCTTGCAGAAAAAGTATCATCCGCACTTAAACTTAATAAAGCAAATATTCAATCAGTCAGTCGTGATGATTATTTACTTGCGCAAACGCCTCAAGCGTTTTTAACAGAAAAAATTAGATTTGCTTATTTAAGAAACGATGAATCACATGATGATGACATTGCACTATATCAAGCATTTTATCCTGATGAAAAGGTACATGTAGTCATTAACGAAGACCCAAACATTAAGGTCACATACCCACAAGATTTTTTCTATATTAAATCCATTTTAAACGAAAGAGATGAGCATATGCGTATAGGTCATAGTTTTGATATCCATCAACTTGTTGAAGAACGTCCATTATGGCTCGGTGGTATAGAAATACCTTATGATAAAGGACTTCTAGGACATAGCGATGCTGATGTGTTATTGCATGCAATTAGTGAAGCTATCCTTGGTGCACTTGCATTAGGTGATTTAGGTACCTATTTTCCAGATACAGACCCTAAGTATAACGGACTTGATTCAAAACTAATCTTAAAAGAAGTTCAAACACTCATGCAAGACAAAGGATACATGATTGGAAATATTGATGCTACCGTCTATGCAGAACTTCCTAAATTAAACCCTCATATTAAAAATATTAGAGAAAGTATATCAAGACTGCTCTCAATTCCGATCGATTTAGTAAGCGTAAAAGCAACGACTTATGAGAAGATGGATGCGATTGGTGAACAAAGAGCAATGGCTGCTGAAGCTATCGTCTTGTTAAAGAAGGTATAAACATGATTATCGATACAGAATTTGGACAATTTGAACTCGTTAAAAATTATCGCGAAGCATTTGATTTACTCAAGTTCCAAGAACGCTATGTAGATGTCGCATTTGACAGATACACCTATTTAGTCGGAGATATGTCTTCAGGGATTCTAAGAATCAAAGGATTTAACTCAGATCCCAAGAGTCCTAACGGTTATAAACGTATTCCAGACTATTTAAACGAGTCTTGCAGCATGAATTGTGCACATTATGTGTTAAAAAGAGTCAAACAAGCAGATGAGAAATGATATCATTTGAAGTATTGAGTCCAGTGCGTTATACTATGTGTGTACAAAGGATAGGTGATACGTATGGATCAAACAAAAGAACAAGTATTAGCTTTAATTACTAAAGTAAGACCATATCTACAACGTGATGGTGGCGATATCGAAATTATCAATGTTGAAGACGGTATTGTATATGTAAAAATGCTTGGAGCATGCGATGGTTGTATGGCACTTGATGTGACATTAAAACAAGGTATCGAAACGATGCTTCTTGAAAACGTACCTGGTGTCATTGCAGTTGTTACAGTTGACTAACTAAAAGAGAGGCTAGCACCTCTCTTTTTCACATAATAAGCCAAAATGAAAAGTAACATGACGATTATGAATTTATTTTTGTTATAATTTTCTCGTATTATAAAACGTATGAAAAGGTGGTTAATTCCATGATGCGAAAAGTAGGATTGGTTGTTGATTCAACATTTGGATTAAGTAAAGAATTTATTCAAGAACATCAGATTTCTGTTGTTCCGTTAAAAATCATGATTGATGATAAAGAATATATCGACGGTAGTATTAGTCCAGAGATTACAGTATCAGCACTTAGACAAGGTAAGCATGTGAAGACCTCACAACCAGCACCTGAACTCTTCATCAAAGCGTTTGAAGAACAATTATCAGTGTATCCTCAAGTCTTATGCATCACACTCTCTAAAACATTATCAGGTACAGTTAATAGTGCCACGTTAGCTCAAACCATTATGGATAATCAAAATATTTATGTTGTCGATAGTGAATCAACGATTAATGGAGGATTATACTTAACAGAAAAAATGGTTGAATATTTAGATGAAGGTCATCATATTGTTGATGCTCTTGGACATCTTGAAGAATTAAAAGAAAAAGGATCACTTGTCTTTACGATTGATAACTTACAAACGTTAGTTAAAAACGGACGTATTGGTAAGGTTTCAGCCATTATTGGTAATGTCTTAAAGATTAAACCCATTCTAAGATTTAGATCAGGTGTTTTAGAACTTGAACATAAAGTAAGAAGTTTTAAAAATGTAATATTATATTTAACAGAAGAAGTAAAAAAGATGTTATATTTTGGTAGTGTTACAGTTTATATCGCATTTGTAGATCGTGGTATTGAAGCTAAAGAGCTTGAACATGAACTTGCTCAACTTGGTGAACAAGTAAAAACGAAAATAACCGGAATTATCAGTCCTGTTGTCTCTGCACACGTTGGATTAGGTGGTTTAGGAATCTATTTAACTCAAGATTAGCGAGCTATGCTCGTTTTTCTTTCGAGCACACGCAAAATAAAAAATATGATATAATACTTTCGAGGTTTTGGATATGAAAATTAACGATCAAATTATTTGTAAAATTACAGGCATTCAATCGTATGGCGTCTTTGTTTCATATGAAAACTATACCGGTCTTATTCACATCTCCGAAGTATCAGATCAGTTTGTTTCTTCTTTAGAAGAGATGCTCTGCGTAGGTGATGAAGTTGAGGTCGTTGTTTTAGATATCGATGAGGAACATAAACGCTTAAAACTGTCTTATAAACAAGCCAATCCAATACATCCAAAAATACAAAAAATGGTGAAAATCAAAATCGGATTTCATTCATTATCAAAAGCATTACCCTTTTGGGTAGAAAAAGCAAAGCAAAGAATAGAGGAAAAGAAATAATGGGACACATTCAATTAAACATTGAAGACGCTAGAAAGTTCTTAACTGAACAACCAGAGTCACTTCAAAAAGAAGTTAAAAAAATACATCACATGATTCATGAAAAAACAGGTAAAGGTAATGACTATCTCGGATGGTTAGATTTACCAAAAGACTATGATAAAGAAGAATATAAGAGAATATTGCTTGCTGCTAAAAAGATTAGAAAGCAATCACAAGTTTTAGTTGTTATTGGTATTGGTGGTTCTTATTTAGGTGCTAAAGCAGGATTAGAATTCCTTAATGTACCGTTTAAGAAAAATAAGTTAGAAGTTGTATTTGCTGGTCATCAAATGTCTGGCTCTTATTTAGCTGAACTGATTTCCTATTTACAAAATAAGAAATTCTCAATTAATGTCATTTCTAAATCAGGAACAACAACAGAACCCGCAATCGCATTTAGAGTCTTAAAGAACTTACTTGAAGAAAAAGTAGGTAAAGAAGAAGCGAAAGAAAGAATATTTGCAACAACCGATCGTAAGAGAGGTGCTTTATATACCGTTGCTAAAGAAAACGGTTATGAAATGTTTGTTATTCCCGATGATGTCGGTGGAAGATATTCAGTTCTAACAGCTGTTGGACTTCTTCCATTAGAAGCTGCAGGTATTAAGACTAAAGACATCTTAAAAGGTGCTAAGGATGCTTATACTCAGTTTAAGAAGACAAACTTAGAAGAAAATGAAGCTTATCTTTATGCTGCAACTCGTTATTTACTTTATAAATCAGGTAAGAAGATTGAGATGCTTGTTGGTTATGAACCAAACCTTCTTTATTTAAATGAATGGTGGAAACAATTATTCGGTGAATCAGAAGGTAAAGAAAACTTAGGACTCTTTGTAGCATCTGCAGGTTTTTCAACAGATCTTCACTCACTTGGTCAATATATCCAAGAAGGTGAACGTCATCTATTTGAAACAGTCATTAAAGTAAGTCAGTCTACAAAAGATGTCATTATTCCAAAAGAAGCAAATGATTTAGATGAATTAAACTATATCAGTGGTAAACCACTTTCTTATGTGAATGAACAAGCACTCAAAGGAACAATGATGGCACATAAAGATGGCGGAGTACCTAACATGTTATTAACTATTCCAACCATGGATGCTTATACATTTGGCTACTTAGTTTATTTCTTTGAAAAAGCATGTGCAATGTCAGCGTATTTAATTGATGTAAACCCATTTAATCAACCAGGTGTTGAAGCATATAAAAAGAATATGTTTGCACTCCTTGGTAAAAAAGGTTATGAACATATACTAAAGTAGGGATCAAATGAAAGTCAAAACTACATATTCAGAAATAGAAACCGAGGCTCTTGGCTATGAGCTCGGTTTACTTTTGAAGGATGAACCCAAAGTTGTCATTTTACTCGATGGTGACCTTGGATCAGGGAAAACAACATTAACTAAAGGACTCGCGAGAGCACTTGGTATTGAAAGTGTTGTTAACTCACCAACATTCACCCTGATGAAGAAATATAAATCAAAAGATAGACTCAAAACGCTATACCACTTAGACCTTTATCGTTTAGAAGGTGTGGGAAGTGATTTTGATTTAGAAGAATATATCGATGGTCTTGGTATGATTGTTGTCGAGTGGCCTTTTCAGGCAGAAGACTTATTGCCCAAAGACTATTTACTTGTTCAAATCAAAAAATTATCAGATAACACGAGAGAGTTTACAATGACCTGTGTGGGAATACCTTGTAAACGTGCGGTGCAATATATATGAGAACATTATTCTTTGATGTATCAACGAATGTGATGTACGTTGGTCTTGCTAAAGACGACATTTTAATCGATTACAGCATTCGTATTGCAAGTCGTGATCATGCAAAATATTTGGTCGATCGTATCGATCAAGTTTTAAAACGTAATAAACTTAGCTTAGATAAAATCGATGAACTCATTATTGGTTATGGACCTGGTTCATATACAGGTATTAGAATCGCAGTTGTCGTCGGTAAGATGCTAGCTTATGCTAAAAACGTTAAGTTAAAAGTCATTAGTTCTTTATTCTTTATGACATCAGGATATGACCATAAGGTAGCTGCACTCATTGATGCAAGACGTGGTTATGTTTTTTCAGGCGTCTATGATCAAGGTGAAATACTTTTAAGTGATGGATATAGAAAACTATCTGACTTACAAGATAGTGAGATTTATAGATCTGCACAAACAGTATTTATCGATGATCGAAGCTTTATGGTTTCACCCAAATTACTTCGTGAGAAATCTACATATGTCACCGATATCCATGGTTTAGTACCCATGTATTTAAGAAGAACGGAAGCGGAAAATAATGCTGATCAGAAGAGCGAATCTTAATGATATTCCAAACATTGTCAATTTAGAAATGTCGGTTTTTCATGAATCCTTAGGCGAATCTTTTTTGTATGATGAGTTAAGCCTAAATCCGTTTGCAAGAATGTATATTATCGAAGATGATAAAGGTTTTTCAGGGTTTATTGGTCTTCGTGTGGATGATCAAGCAGATATGATGAACTTCGCGGTTGTACCAGAAAAACAAAGACAAGGCTATGGGAAAGAACTTTTACTTTATGTCTTGAACATTTTAGAAAAAGAAGGCATTAAACAACTGACTCTAGAAGTTAGAGAAAGTAATATAAGTGCCCAAAAATTATATGAGTCATGTGGTTTTAAGCGCTCTCACATCAGAAAGAATTATTATAAGACAGAGGATGCTATTGTTTATATGAAGGAGGTGAGTCTATGATTATACTCGCTGTTGAATCATCGTGTGATGAAAGTTCGGTTGCTATCGTTAAAGATGGAAAAGAAGTTTTATCACATATCGTATTATCACAAATTGATATCCATCAAGCATTTGGTGGAGTTGTTCCAGAAATTGCGTCAAGAAATCATGTTGTTCATATGACTCGCATCTTTGAAGAAGCGCTTCATCAAGCCAATATTGAACCTAAAGACTTAGACTTAGTTGCTGTAACAAAAGGACCAGGATTGATTGGATCACTCCTTGTAGGTATTAATGCAGCAACCGCATTTGCGTATGCGAACGGTCTACCTTTAATTGGTGTTAATCATTTACATGGACATATTTATGCAGCAAACATTGAGCATGAAATGAAACTTCCTGCACTTGCACTTCTGATCTCTGGTGGTCATACAGAACTGATTTATATGAAAGACCATATGTCATTTGAACTTCTTGGTACAACCCAAGATGATGCTGTGGGCGAAGCTTATGATAAAGTTGCACGTACACTTGGATTAAGCTATCCAGGAGGACCTTTGGTTGATAAACTTGCACATGAAGGTGAAGATACATATCACCTACCTCGACCATTTTTAGATCGCAAAGAATTTCATTTTAGTTTTTCAGGTTTAAAGAGTGCTGTGATCAATTTAGTGCATAACGCTGAACAACGTGGTGAAACCATTAATATTCCTAATATGTGTGCATCCTTTCAAGCATCTGTACTAGATGTTATTATCGAAAAAACAAGACTTGCTGCACAAACTTATAACGTTAAACAAATTATCGTTGCTGGTGGGGTAGCTGCAAACAAAGGACTTAGAAAACGTATTGGTGCTGAAATACCTGGGTTTGAAATCATATTTCCAAGTATGGATTACTGCACAGATAATGCTGCAATGATCGGTGCTGCGGCGTATTACCAATATCAAAAAAAGGGTGCTCTTCCGAATTATTTACTCGGTGGAGAATCGACCCTTTCAGTTGAAGATGAAGGCTAAAGCTTTTATCTTTTTTTTATCTCTTTTCGAGATGTTCGATGGTTACTGAACTAATGACTGCAACACACAAAAAGAATATTGTCCAGCCAAACAGTGGATGAGATATGACAACATTAAGCCAAGGTTTTTGATTAGAAACTGAGGCAATTAAAACTAAAACAATCACGAAGATAGCCTGCATGGCAAAAGATATACTGCGCATCCAGTAAAAAAATGAAATAAGTCTTGATGTTTCTATTTTCATATGTGCCCCCTTGATTCGTCTTATAAGTATTATAACATAGTTAATGTTAACTTAAATAAGATCAAATGCAATACATTCGCATGGCTATGCATTATTCCTTGATTTTTTCTTTTTTATGGTATCATTTAAATCGAAGGCGAATGTATTGTATTTTATATACATTGGTATTATGATAAAGATAACAAAAGGAGTGATGATTTATGAAGTTTTTATTTAAGCTCATCGTTTTGCCGATCTTGTCTCTTTTGGCAATTCCTTTAATTATTTTGGCGTTACTCTACAAACCAGTAACGATTCCAACTGCTGATTTTAGTGATGTTGAAGCTGTGTCATTAACGGGAATGATTCAAGAAGATGTTGATAGTTTCTTAGAAACAAATGACGTGAATTCAACCATAGGTTTATCGCTAGCGCAAACGGATGCCAATGCACTGATCTTAGATCAAATGCGTCAAGTGAATGCGAATTATTTAGTTGACTCTGCATCAGACGACCAAAAGAATTACGTGATTAAAGAAGATTATTTTGGTTATCAAGGTTCATGGGTAAGATTTAAAGATGATGTCGTTGAGATTGAATCTGGTGCTCACGTCTTCATTTCATCATTTACGTATAAAACAAGATTATTAATTGCATTTAAAATTACTGCTGATACCGATGAAATCGTCTTAAAACTTGATAAGTTAACGATTGGTAATTTACCATTAGCATGGACATTTAGTGTTGCTTCATGGGTGACTGAACAAGTCGCTGGTCAATCGATTAAAGATTTAATTGATGGACAGCTCAATGGTCTTGCAACATTTGATGCATCCAAAAGAGAAATTAGAATGAGTGTTGATTCTGTAATTGAAAAATCAATTGAAGAAGAACAACAAAAAGCAATGATTCGTTCACTTTTAGCATTCATTAAAGAAAATGAATTACTAGAAATTGGATTTGAAGATGAAAACTTTGATGTTGATCTCGCATTAGGTAAGACTAAGGATGCTACAATACCTTATGTACTTGCGGAAGCTGATAAGATTTTAAATGATGCACATCTTCAATCAATCTTAGCATCGAAAGCAAGCACAATGATTTTTTCTACACTTGGTGGAGATAATCCAACACCATTTATTGACTTAGATCCTTTTACATTAAACAGAATGTTTGAATACTTTATGCGTCAAAATCAAACATCGCCAGGTATACTTATTTCTTCACCACTCTTTGAGAAGTATACGATGGAAGCATATGTGCCTTATATCACGATGAATAGTGACTTTATTGTTAATATTCCGCTTAAGATTAAAGATACAGCTGATCCATTAAAAGTATTCCAAACGATTATTAAGATTGAAGCTACCCCTGAGATTTCTGGTTCTGACTTACGTATTGTCTTAAATGAACTGAATGCCGGGGAAGTCACATTATCAAATGAACATATCACAAACGTTTTAACCATGTTAGGTGAAAACGAAATTATTGATAATGGTGCATTTGTGATTAAAGACTTTGATGAGCAGATGGATGCTGCAGGCATGGGTATTGAATCTGTTGTACTAACAGCAAATAGCCTTCGTATGTACATCTCATTAAACGAAACCATTCCACTTGCAGAAATTCAAGGTGCGGTTCAAGATGTTCTTGATCAAATTGCTGATAATCCAGCGTATCCACCTGAATTAAATAATGCAATTAATGATTTATTATCAGAAGTTCAAGACCCAAGTGGTGATCCAGAAGCCGCGGTTGAAGATTTAGTTGCTGCTCTTGATGACCTAACCGATGCAGAGCGGGAACAACTCTTTAATGACTTAGTTGCTGCATTTGAAAACACAGATATCGATTACGCGGATCTCTTTAATTTACTTCCATAGCTTAAGATTTCCAAACAAACGTCTTCATGATGAAAATGAAGGCGTTTTTTATGTATCTAAACTTGTAGTTTAGGCATATTTATCATATAATAGATGAGACAATGAGGTGACTTATTATGGAAAAAATTTCCAATTTTATTACAACAATCATTGAAGCGGATTTAGAATCTGGTAAACATAAAGAGATTATTACCCGCTTCCCACCAGAACCCAATGGATTTTTACACATTGGACATGCACGTGCAATTATCATAGACTTTGAAAGTGCATTACAATATGGTGGATCGACAAACCTAAGATATGATGACACCAATCCAAGTAAGGAAGATGACATCTACGTTAAGTCGATATTAGAAGATATTCGTTGGTTAGGTTATGAACCAAAGCGAATTCTTTTTGCAAGTGACTATTTTGAAGAAATGTTTAACAGAGCAGTTCTTTTAATTAAAAAGGGATTAGCTTATGTTGATCATTCAACCGCTGATCAAATCGCAAAAGATCGTGGAAACCTACAAACACCAGGTAAAGAATCACCTTATCGTAATAGATCTGTTGAAGAAAATTTAACTTTATTCAATGAGATGAGAGAAGGAAAATTCAAAGAAGGTGAATGTGTCCTACGTGCAAAAATCGATATGACATCACCTAACATGAATATGAGAGATCCCGTGATCTATCGTATAAGTTTTGCAGAACACCACAATACAGGTAAGAAATGGTGCATCTATCCCATGTATGATTACGCTCATCCACTTGAAGATGCGATTGAAGGAATCACACATTCACTCTGTTCATTAGAGTTTGAAGATCACCGTCCTTTATACGACTGGGTCGTTAAAGAAACTGAAATGCCTAAAATTCCACGCCAAATTGAATTTGGTCGCTTATCGATTGAAAATACAGTGATGAGTAAGAGATTTTTACGTGCACTTGTTGAAGAGAAAAAAGTCATTGGTTGGGACGACCCAAGAATGCCAACTTTATCTGGACTAAGACGTAGAGGCTACACTCCTGAAGCGATTCGTAAATTTATTATTTCAACTGGATTATCTAAAGTGAATTCAACTGTTGGTACAGATATGCTAGAAGCTGCACTTCGTGATGATCTTGCAGAACGCGCATCACGTGCAATGGCTGTTTTAAATCCACTCAAAGTTACGATTACAAACTACGAAGAAGGTAAAGTGGAATACTTCGATGTATTATATCATCAGGACAAGCCAGAACTCGGTTCTCGCATGGTACCCTTCTCAAAACATATTTATATTGAAAAAGATGATTTCGTCGTAACGAAGCCAAATAACAAATACAAACGTTTATCTGTTGGGGATGAAGTAAGATTGTTCTATGCTTACTTTATTAAAGCGGTCGATGTGAAATATGATCGTGAAGGTAATGTCATCGAAGTGCTTGCTACCTATGATGAAAATACCCGTTCTGGTTCTGGTTTTAATGAACGTAAACCTAATGGAACGATTCACTTCGTTGAAGCAACTACAGCAGTTCCTGCGAAGTTTAATTTCTTTGGACCAATGATTCAAGGTGATGATGAAATGGATCTTATGGATCGTTTTAACAATGAATCATGGACGGTTAAAGAAGGTTTTGTTGAAAAAGAACTTGCAAATGTTAAGCCACAAGATAAATTCCAATTTATCAGAAATGGTTACTTTAATACAGATTTAGACACCAATAAAGGACATCTCGTATTTAATGAAATTGTACCTTTAAAGAGCTCATATAAATAAGAAAGTGGGAGTGCCATGAACTGGCTTGCTACACTAAATGAATCTCAATTTAAAGCGGTCATCCACCCAGGTGGTCCGCTTTTTGTTGTCGCAGGTGCTGGCACCGGAAAGACAAAAACATTAACAGCAAAGATTGCTTATCTCATTATGAATGGAGCTAATCCTAAGCGAATACTCGCTGTTACATTTACCAATAAAGCGGCACGTGAAATGAAACAACGTGTTGTTGAAATGACAGGTCCTCATGCAATGGATGTTTGGTTATATACATTCCATGCGTTTGGCTTACAAATTTTAAGAAGGCATATTTCTGAACTTCCTTATGGCTATCGTCCGAATTTTAATGTGATCGATGAAGATGATGGTAAAAAGATTATTCAAGACATGATTAAGTCATTAGAACTTGATGTCAAAATGTTTTCACTTAAGAATTTAAAAAACCTTTTCTCACTTTATAAGACAAGACGTCTTGAAGAGTTTGAAAGAACGGATGAAGAAAAGATTTTTAAAAAGTATCAAGAATATTTAAGAGAAAATCAACTCGTCGATTTTGATGACCTACTTCTTTATCCATTACAACTATTTGAAGATTATCCAAAGATTAGAGATCACTATCAAACCGCATTTGAACATATCTTAGTTGATGAATTCCAGGATACTGATATTATTCAGTATAGATTACTTAAAGCTTTGGGTATGAGACATAAGAATGTATTTGTCGTAGGTGATCCTGATCAGTCGATTTACGGGTTCCGTGGAGCAAACTACGAGAATGCGCGTTTATTTATGAAAGACTTCGGTGCTGAACAAATTTTACTCGAACAAAATTATCGTTCAACTAATCAAATCTTAAAAGCTGCGAACCAACTGATTAACTATAATTTCAATAGACCAACCATTAAAACGCTTGAAAGTAATTTAGGGCTAGGTGAAGCACCATATATTCATCATGCTCAAAATGATATTAAAGAAAGCTTCTTTGTCGTTAGTGAAATTAGAAGATTAGCACAATTAGGTATACGCTATGATGAAATGGCGGTACTCTACCGAAACAACGCTCTATCAAGATTATTTGAAGAAGCGATGATTAAAGAAGGATTACCTTACGTGATTTATGGAGGTATCTCTTTCTATGAACGAAGAGAAATCAAAGATGCACTCGCCTATATTCGTGTTGTTGTAGATCCGATGCAAGATTTCTTCTTGAAGCGGATTATTAACGTACCTAAGAGATCGATAGGTCTTGTTTCAATTCAAAAGATTGAACAAAAAGCAAAAGAACTTGGTGTTGCTATGTTTGATGCGATTGATTATGCTGAACTCACCCCTCAGGCAAAACAATCACTTCTTGACTTTAAGAAGATGATTGAAGAGATGCAAGTAAGATTTGACGAGATGGAAAATCTTGCAGAAATCATGCCTTACTTAATGGGTAAAACAGGATATATCGATATGCTTCGTGCAGAAAATGATGAGATTGCAGATGATAGAATCGATAACTTAAAAGAACTACAAAACGTCTTTACAAGAGGCGATCAGTATTATGAAGGTACATTTACCCAGAAGTTATCCCAACAACTTGACCAAATCGCACTTTATTCAGATCAAGATCAAGAGTTAGATGATCATGATCGTGTGAGATTATCAACCTATCATCAAGTCAAAGGTTTGGAATTTAGAGTCGTTTTCATGGTTGTTATGGAAGAAAACATCTTCCCATCGGATAGATCACTGATGAATCCATCTGAATTAGAAGAAGAAAGACGTATCGCTTATGTAGGTATTACGAGAGCTAAAGAAAAACTTTACATGAGTTATGCGGATCAACGCATGGTTTATGGAACGATGCGTTACTCATATCCATCACGCTTTATTAATGAATCGAGACTTCGTTTTGATGAACCACAAATTGAAGGTATTAGTGAAGGTGGCGGACATCTTCTTAAGACAGGAGATAAAGTCGAACATAATACGTTTGGTTTAGGTGTTGTCGTAAGAGTAGATGAAGATGTAGCAACCATTGCATTCGGTATGCCACATGGCATCAAAAAGATTTTAGAAAGTCATCCATCCTTACGTAAAAAGAAATAAGTTTGTCTTTTCACTAATATAAATTGAGGTGAAAGACATGCTAAATGATGAACAGAAAAAAGTGGTCGAAAGCATCGACCCTTTTATTTTTTTACTGGCAGGTGCAGGATCAGGTAAAACACGTGTTATCGTAGAAAGAATTAAACGACTGATTGAAATGGGGACTGAAAGTCATAAGATACTTGCGATTACATTTACAAAAAAAGCGAGTCATGAAATGAGAGAAAGACTTAATCAAGCACAGGTATCTATTCATACATTTCATCAGCTTGCATATATCATTTTAAAAGAGAAACTAAAGAAGAATTTTAGTTTAGTCGATGAGAAAGTATTAATTCACTATACAGATGAAGAGTTATTACGTATCGCAAGATATAAGAATAGCATGCTAAAAAGTAAAAAACCAAGAGTTTATGATAGATATCAAAAAGAGTTAAAAAGTCAGGAACATTATGATTTTGATGATCTCTTATTAGAACTAAGAAAAGCATTAAATTTGGAACCCCATCTTGTAAGTTATGACTATATTTTTGTTGATGAGTTTCAAGATACCAATCTTTTACAGTATGATTTACTGAAGAAAATGACATCAAAAAAGACATCTGTTTTTGCAGTTGGAGATCCTGATCAATCGATTTATCAGTTTCGTGGAGCAACTAAAGAAATCATTAGCCAGTACATCAAAGAATTCAATGCTAAGGTCTATGAACTTAAACTTAATTATCGCTCTGCTCAAAATATTATTCATGTGGCAAACCGCCTTATTAGGCACAATCAAAGGAAGTTTAAGAAAGAACTTCTACCAACTAAAAAGCATTTAGGGGTAGTAGAATCATATAGGTTTAATACGGATCAAAGTGAAGCAGACTTCATTGTTCGATTAATTAAAACACTTCATGACCAAGGAGTTCCACTTCATGAGATTGCGATACTTTACCGAAATCATTACCGTGTATATCAAGTCATGTTAACACTACATGATATGCAAATACCTTTCTTTCTATCTGATGATAACGACGATGTAAAATATAAAGTTCAACTCATGACAATCCATCAAGCAAAGGGTTTAGAATTTGACCATGTCATTATCATCGGATGTGAGAATGAACTGATCCCTTCAAGAAGAATCAATCTTATAAGTTATGTCGAGGAAGAAAGAAGATTACTCTTTGTAGGGATTACTAGAGCTAGGTATATTCTCTATTTAACACACATCATTCATGACAGTGAAAACCATCATTTCACATCATCCGTTTTCATCCCCGAAAGTGGGCTCAAATCCATCAAAGAGATGCATATTAGTGATATAATATCACTGGGTGATTATGATGGATATAAAAAAGCGCATTGACGAATTGGTTAAACTCATCAACCAAGCAAACATTGATTATCATACAAAAGATCAACCAACGATCTCAGATTATGAGTATGACCAATACTTAAGAGAATTGACAAAACTTGAAGAAGACTATCCTGAATATAAAATGATTGATTCACCAACCGAAAAGATTGGTGGTCTTGTTTTAGATAGTTTCGCGAAAGTAACACATCAAACACCGATGATGAGTTTATCCAACGTATTTAACGAAGATGAACTTAGGAGTTTTGATGAAAAAATTAGTAAAGTCGTTCATGATTACAACTTTGTATCTGAACTTAAAATAGACGGTCTTGCTGTCAGCCTCGTGTATGAAGCAGGACTTTTTAAGCGTGCAGCAACCAGAGGTAACGGTTTAGTAGGTGAAGACATCACCCAAAATGCGAGGACGATTAAAAGTCTTCCACTTAAGTTAACCGAACCCATCGATATTGAGGTTCGTGGTGAAATCTATATGCCTCACAAAAGTTTTAAATTAGCGAATGAGGAACGGTTAAACAATAATGAACCTTTGTTTGCTAATCCAAGAAATGCTGCAGCTGGAACGATTAGACAATTAGATCCTAAAGTTGTGGCATCCCGTCAACTAGATCTTTTCACCTATACGATTGTTGATGCTAAAAAATATGTGAAATCACAATTTGAAGCATTACGATATCTTTCTCATTTAGGATTTAAAGTCAACTTAAATTATAAGAAATTAAACAATGTCGAAGATCTTATTTCAGAGATTAAACATTATGATGAACTGAGAAAGACATTACCCTATGATACAGATGGTGTTGTTATTAAGGTAGATGAATTTGATTTATATGACATGATTGGTTATACTGCTAAATATCCTAAATGGGCTACAGCATATAA
>JAEWVV010000221.1 GCA_023458995.1 Bacillota bacterium | reverse complement strand
TCGTCGATTTGGTCAGCGAGTTTGTCACGCTCCAGTAGAAAGGTAAAAACTTTTCTGGATTATGCCCATTCCATCAAGAAAAAACACCTTGTTTTTTCGTTTCACCAGAAAAAAACATTTGTAAATGCTATGGATGTGGTGAGGGTGGAAATCCGATTAACTTTTTAAAAAAGATTAAAAATATTTCGTTTGAAGAAGCAGCTTTGGAACTTGCATCACGTGCAGGGATTGAAATCAAGGAACAAAAAGTCAAAAAAGATCCATACGATAATTATTATGCACTTTTAAATGAAGTTGCTAGTTTCTATGAATTCAACTTAAAGCATAGTGAAAAAGGATTAGAAGCAGTTAATTATCTTAACAACCGCCAAATGGTTGATGAACAGATCAAACATTTTAGATTAGGTTATGCACCAAGCTTTGGAAATGCAATTTATCAACTACTAAAAAACAAAGGTTTTCAAGTATCTGATATGATTAAACTTGGTGTTGTTAAACAAAACGATCAAGGTGAGTATTATGATTTATTTGCTGATCGTATTATGTTTCCCATCACAGATCCTAAAGGAAGAGTTGTCGGATTTTCAGGTAGAACATTAAACCCTAATGAAACTGTGAAATACATGAATAGCCCTGAAACGATTATTTTCAAAAAAGGATTATTACTGTATCACTTTAATGAAGCACTTCCTGAAATTCGAAAAGAAAAACAAGTGATTCTTTATGAAGGTTTCTTTGATGTGATCTCAAGTTATGCTGCAGGCATTAAACATGGTGTAGCAACCATGGGGACTGCACTTACTAAAGATCAAGCAAAACTGATTAAAAGTGTATCACCATCCGTCATTATTGCATATGATGGAGATACCGCAGGACTTCAAGCCTCAGATAAAGCGATTCCTCTTTTAGAAAAAGAAAACCTAAAAGTTGAAGTGCTCACCATTCCTGAAAAGATGGACCCTGATGATTTTATTAAAGCATATGGTCCTGAAGCGTACGACAAACTATTTGGTGAATATACAGAAGATTTATATCAGTTTAGATATCGCTATTATAAGATGGGAATGAATTTCCTTGATGCGAACGACTTAAAAGAATTCAAAAAAAGAGTTGTTTCCATGGTCAGTCAAGCTGACCCATCGATTCGTGCGTTTTATCTTCAAAGGTTAAGTACGGAGTTAAACATTCCACTTCCTGAGTTGGAAACAAGGAAACCTGTTGTGGTGATACCACAAGAGCCTAAACTTCCAACAAAAGAACGTACTATAATTATTCGTAAATATGAGAAAGCTGAGAGAAACTTGATCTTTGCGATGTTAAGATCTAAGAAACATGCAATGATGATTAAACAGAATCTGAAATCAAACGATTTTGCAGATGTCATTACAGCATCGATTCGTCATTCGATTGAACACTATTATGATGATCACGATGTGATGGACTTAGACATGTTTATGGGTACACTAACGACGGAACAAAGAGAACTCTTAGAGCACGAAATATTCAAAGAAATCCTATGGGTTAAAAAGTTGCCCTTTGATGAAAAAGAAATCATTACTTATATTAATCTTGTTTCTACATATGCAACTTATCGAAGAAGATTAGATGAATTAAAACGTATTTTTGAAAGTAATCCCAACCCGAGTGAGGAATTACTTAAAGAGTGGAATGAGTTGTGCAAACTCATGCAGTTAAAAAATTAGGAGGAAAATTATGGACCGCGAAAAAATCATTGCTCAACTGATTAAGAAAGCTGGTAAAGACAAATTCTTAAGTCAAGATGATGTCAGCCAGTATGCTGATCCAAATAGTGAAGACTATTTTGAAATCGAACGGGCATTACTCAATGAAGATATTGATATTATCATCGGTGATGAAGTCATCGAGGAAGAAGAGGAAGATCTTAAAACAGACGTTCTTGAAATCGAAGAAGAGGATGATGCTGACTTCGATTTAGAAGATGTTGAACCAGATGATCTATCTCTTTCAGGTCTTGAAGTTGAAGAAGAAGAATTAATCAATATCGAATCGATTGCTTCAACGATTAAAATTGATGACCCCGTACGTATGTACTTAAAAGAAATCGGACAAATTCCTCTTTTAAACATGGAAGACGAAAAGAAGTATGCTGTTGCTGTTTTTGAAGGACGCATGGCAAAAGATCAACTTGATGAATATGATAATGGTAATCTTGAATTAAGTGGCGATGATATTGCACAATTAAAACGTGTCGTTGAAAAAGCACAATTTGCTAAAAACAAACTTGTTGAAGCAAACTACCGTTTAGTTGTTTCTATTGCAAAACGTTATGTTGGCCGTGGTTTACTATTCTTAGATTTAATCCAAGAAGGTAACATGGGATTAATGCGTGCTGTTGATAAATTTGATTACGAAAAAGGATTTAAGTTTTCAACTTATGCGACTTGGTGGATTCGTCAAGCGATTACCCGTGCGGTAGCTGACCAAGCAAGAACGATTCGTATTCCAGTTCATATGGTTGAAACGATCAATAAAATGATTCGTATTCAGCGTCAACTCATTCAAGATTTAGGAAGAGAACCATCTTTAGAAGAAATTGCATCGAAGATGGGTATCACACCTGAAAAAGTTCAAAATATTCAACGTATTGCAAAAGAACCGATCAGTTTAGAAGCTCATGTTGGTGAAGAAGAAGATTCATCCTTAGGTGATTTCATTTCAGATCCTAACGCACTTACACCTCATGAATATATGCTTCAAGAAATGGTTAAACAAACACTTGATGAAGTGCTTGAAACATTAACCGATCGTGAAGAAAAAGTATTACGTCTTCGCTATGGTTTATTTGATGGAAAGAACCATACACTAGAAGAAGTAGGCCGTGAGTTTGGGGTTACCCGTGAACGTATTCGTCAAATCGAAGCAAAAGCTTTAAGAAAGCTTAGAAGTCCATCTAGACAAAACAAGCTTCGTGAATTTTATTATGGTAAGAAATAAGCGCATTTTATTCCTTGCATCACTTCTTCAAGGTTATGATACAGTTATCGATATTGGTTCAGATCATGGCTATGTTTTAGAGGAAGCATTTAAGCGGGGTTATATCAGATATGGTATAGCAACGGATGTACGGAAAATGCCTTTAGAAAATTCACTACAAACATTAAAGAACTATCCGATAAAAGGCGTTTTGTCGGATGGTTTTTTGACTATTAAAGATGATTTTGATTGTGCGGTTATCGCAGGGATGGGTGCTCATTTGATTGCAGATATTATGGCAAATGCACCGCTTAATGATGCGGTTTATATCCTTCAACCCAATGATAAACATACATCGCTTAGAGAAAGATTAAATGCACTTGGTTTTATGATCACGGATGAATTTATCGTACATGATAAGTTTTATTATCTCGTGATGATCGTAAGAAGAGGACACCAAGATTTATCCGAAGAAGACCTTCTTTTAGGTCCACATTTGAAATTAAAAGAAGACGCTATTCCCTATTATCAAAGACGTATTAAAACATTTGAAAATATCATGGAAACAGCTGATGAAACGAGAGTAAATGAACTTAAAAATGAGTATCAATATTTACGGAAAATTGTTTCAAAAACCGAAGGGAAAGAATAATATTCTTTACATACCCTTGACTTTATTGTAGAATTATCAATGTACATGTTCATCTAGGAGGAACTCATTTTGAAAGAATATCAAACATTACAGAAGCTAGACAGATCGCTTCAAGCATTTAGATTATCTGGCGTATACAAGAGATTACAAACGAAATTATCAGATGCTGACATTATGGTTATGTTTTGTGTCGCATTTTGTGATATGAATCAACGCTTAAAATTAACAGATGTTGCTAAAACACTTCGTGTGACACTACCTGCTGTTACACATAAAGTGAATGATCTTGTTGAAAAGAAGTACTTAGAAAAAGAAACATCAGCGAAAGATTTACGTGTAACTTACATCAAGTTAACTGAACATGGTAAAGAGTTTGTAGAAACCATCCGTGAGGAGTATTATCAACCATTAAGAGCACTTGTTGATCATCTTGGTGAAGAAGATACCTTAAATTTAATGCGCATTTTAGACAAAATCAGTGATATGGGTAAGATTGCTTAACTGTTTTTGTTTAACTTGGAAAGAGGGATATTTTGCTTAAAGTCTTACGTTATTTAAAGCCATACCGTTTCGGTGTGGCAATTGTTTTTACACTCGTTGCACTCCGTGCTTTTTTAGATCTTTTACTTCCTAATTTACTCGGTAAAATCGTAAGTGAAGGTTTAGGTTTGGGTGAAGTCGTAACAGATCCAAATCTTGAGCGCATTTTTTATTATGCACTTCTAATGTTAGGAGCAACCGTCATCAGTATAGGAGTTACCATTTATGGTGGCTATTTGGAATCTAAAATTTCTGCTGGATTTGCTAAAAACTTAAGAAATGCTGTCTACGAAAAGATTGAAAAGTTTTCTCTTCGTGAGATGGATCATTTTACAACATCATCATTAATTACAAGAACAACCAATGATATTCAACAACTTCAAGGTGTTGTTCATATGTTACTTCGAATGATTATTTTAGCACCGCTCTTAGCGATTGGTGCGATTACATTTTCGATTATTCAGCATCCAACATTATCGATGGTCTTAGTGGCATCCATTTCAGCGCTTGTTACAATGCTTGTGATCGTATTCTCAATTACAATGCCTAAGTTTCAACTTGTTCAACTTTTAGTTGATAAACTAAACTTAGTCACGAGAGAAAACTTGACTGGTTTGCGTGTTGTTAGAGCGTATAACACACAAGAATATCAAGCGAACCGAATTGATAAAGCGTCCAAAGAATCAATGAGATTAAACGTTTTTGTTAATCGAGTATCTTCAGTGATGTGGCCATTTATGGGACTTGTTCAAGGGATAACAAGCTTGACGATTGTTTATTTAGGTGCGAAGTTCTTTATTGGTATTGATGGTTTTTCACCAGGAGCTTTAATGGCTTTAATGCAGTACGCTATGCGTGCAGTTATGGCATTTATGTTCATGTCATTCATTTTTGTAAGCATCCCACGAGCAGCAATTTCTGCTCGACGGATTATGGATGTTTTAGAAATGGATATCATGATTAAAGACCCAGAAAATCCTGTTGTATTACCTGAAAAAATTAAAGGTGAAATCGAGTTTAAGAATGTATCATTTCAGTATCCTGACGCATCTGAACCTGTACTATCCAATATCACATTTAAGGTAAAAGCAGGGTCAACTACAGCATTTATTGGGTCAACTGGATCTGGTAAATCAACTCTGATTAACTTAATTCCACGCTTCTATGAAGCAACAAGTGGTGAGATCACGATTGATGGATTTGATATCAAAGATATGACACAATCTGATTTACATGGTTTAATCGGTTATGTTCCTCAAAAAGGTATCCTTTTTGGTGGAACCATTAAAGAAAACATTTTATTCGCAGAACATGCAGACCCAAATAATCTTGAAGAAGCAGCAACCATTGCTCAAGCTCATGATTTCATTTTAGAGATGGAAGATGGCTATGAACATAATATTGCTCAGGGTGGAACAAACGTCTCTGGTGGACAGCGTCAACGGTTATCAATTGCACGTGCACTTGCTAAAAAGCCACCGATCTTTATTTTTGATGATTCATTTTCTGCACTTGATTATAAGACAGATCAAAAATTAAGAAAAATCATGAATGAAAAAGTGGTTTCGACCAAATTAATTGTTGCACAGCGTATCAATACCATTCGTCACGCTGATCAAATCATCGTATTAGATCAAGGAACAATCGTTGGTATTGGTACTCATGAACATTTGATGAAGACATCAACTGTTTACCAAGAAATTGCATCTTCACAATTATCGAAGGAGGAACTTCTATGAACCAAAATAGAGAAAAACCTACTTCGCAAGAACAACCACGCCCAATGATGCGTGGACCCCGTGGTATGAGCTATACCGGTAAAGCACAGGACTTTAAAGGAACGATGAAGAAGTTACTTAAGTATTTAAGACCTTATCGTTTCCAAGTTTTAACTGCAGGTCTTATGGCCATCACTGCAGCCCTTCTATCCGTACTTGGGCCATGGTTCTTAGGTTTAATTACATCTGAGGTTGCACGTGCTTACGAGGCTGCTAATGGTGTATTTGGAGATATCCAGTTTGGTTTAATCACCATTATTGGAAACTTCAAAGTATCCATGGGTGAACTCGCATTAATGATTGTTGCTGTACATATTCTATCTGCACTGTTTAACTATTTCCAATCCTTCTTACTCATTGGTATGACACAACATCTGACCTATGGTATGCGTAAAGAATTATCGAGTAAGATTAACCGTCTACCTTTAAAGTTCTTTGATAAAGAACAGTTTGGTGATCTTCTAGGAAGAGTCACCAACGATGTTGAAACGATTAATACAACACTCACACAAAGTATTGCAGAAATATTTAGATCCATTGCAATGATTTTCGGTATCTTCACGATTATGATTTTCTTAAGTCTACCAATGACTGCGGTTGCACTTATTACAACCACACTCTCATTTATTACAGTACGTCAGTTCGTTAGACTTTCTCAAGGATATTTCAGAAAACAAGCAAAATCGTTTGGTGAACTTACGGGTCATATTGAAGAGACGTATAGTGGTCAAACAGTCATTAAGATTTTTAATCATCAACAAAAATCAAAAGCTGAATTTAATAGAATTAATGATGACTTATACCAAAGTGCAGTGAAATCACAGTTTATTTCAGGGATTATGTTTCCAGTTCAACTCTTCTTTGGTAATATCGCGTATATCGCAATTGCTGTTGTTGGAGCATTACTTGTATTATCTGATAATCCGATTATCGCAATTGAAATTGGGATTATTCAAACATTTATTCAATATGTAAGACAAATCAACCAACCGATTCAACAAATCGGTAGTATCGCAAACGTGTTACAGTCAACTGCAGCAGCATCCGAACGTATTTTCAATTTACTTGGTGAAAATGAAGAAACACCAGAAAGAGAAAATCTTAAGACGCTCAAGAATATCAAAGGTCATGTTGTGTTTAAAGATGTTCACTTTGGATATGATGAAGATGTCCAAATCATTAAGGGATTCTCAGCTGAAGTTAAACCAGGACAAAAAGTAGCGATTGTAGGACCTACAGGTGCTGGTAAAACAACAATGGTCAATCTATTGATGAGATTCTACGAAATCAATTCAGGATCCATTACAATTGATGGAACAGATATTAGAAATATGTCAAGAAATGACCTTCGGTCACTCTTTGGTATGGTATTACAAGATACATGGCTATTTGAAGGTACAGTAAAAGAAAACATTATGTATGGTTCTCCTGATAAGACTGAAGAAGATATGTTGAAAGCAGCAAAACTTGCTCAAACACATCACTTCATCGAGTCCCTTTCTTCTGGTTATGATTTCATCTTAAGTGAAGGTGGATCCAATATTAGCCAAGGACAACGTCAGTTATTAACGATTTCACGTGCGATGTTAGCAGATAGACCTATGCTCATCCTAGATGAAGCAACATCATCTGTTGATACCCGTACTGAAGTATTGATTCAACACGCAATGGAAGCTTTAATGAAGAATAGAACAAGTTTTGTGATTGCACATAGACTTTCTACAATTAAAGATGCAGACATCATTTTCGTCATGAATGATGGTAATATCCTTGAACAAGGAAACCATCAACAATTACTTAATCAAAATGGGTTCTACGCAAAACTTTATTACAGTCAATTTGAAACAAATTAACACTTGTATTTCAGCGCTGATTAGGTTATAATAGTCAGTGCTGACTTACCTACGGTGCACTAGCTCAGCTGGATAGAGCAACGGCCTTCTAAGCCGTCGGTCGGGAGTTCGAATCTCTCGTGCATCGCCACCTAGATTTCACACCATGACATAACGCAGCTAATTGTCATGGTTTTCTTTTAAAATTAATGACAGCAAAATGTTGTCTATAATCCAATAGTAAAACAACAGCAGTATGTTGTCAAGAAAAAACAACAAAATGATGTCAAAAACGACTATTAAGGAGGTTTTTGTAATGTTTGAACTAAAACTCAGGGAGTATCGAAAAAGTCTTGGGCTCAGTCAACGAGATGTTGCAATAGCTTTAAACATGAGTCAACAAGGGTATTGGAGATGGGAAAATGGTACATCTTTCCCGAATGGTGAAAAAATCATTGAGTTATGCAAATTATTTAAATGTACACCGAATGATCTATTTGGAATTCATGGAGTTTTTAGTGCTTCAATGAGCGAAATCGATAATAATGGAGGCACAGTATGAATATCTTCACTGGAATTAGCTTTGAATTTAAATTTCTACTTATAAATGTAGCGATCATATTGATCATCATTTTCATAATACTTTTGCTTCGTGAAAAACCTATTGATGTAGTTAAAAGTAATGATGATCAAGTGTTATTTCAAATTTTCAAGAATGGTATTTATGGATTTAAAATTAAAGGATTCCATGGAATGCCAAAAGTTATTTATTTTACAAGATATACAGATCTGTCAGTATATGTTGATAAAAAAATAAACGGATGGATTAACAATCGAGCTTGTTGATTCTATCCTGATATGTCTTTTTCACGTGTTTAGTTGATACGTGAAGATATCGCTCAGTCGTCTTGATGTTTTTGTGTCCTAAGATCTGCATCACCGAAGCGATGTCAGCGCCAGCTTCAACTAAGGTTGTTGCTGTCGTATGTCTAAACATATGAGGATGAAGTTTCTTCAGTCCTAGTTTCTGTTTGACAATTCTCAATATATATCGAATGTCGTCGTAATTTGCCGGGCGATTTTTATCACTGTTATGCAGAAGATATTTGTGATCGTGTTTAATCTTCATCATTTCTTTCACTGCAGGTAGACCAACAGCATCGCTCAGATAGACGACGCGATCCTCTTTAGTCTTTGTTTGTGTGAGAAGAATCTCCTTCATCTCTAGATTGACATTCTTTTTTTCAATGAACATGATTTCCTGAATACGTGCTCCCGTATCAGCTAGAAGTGCCAGGAAGCATTTATGATAGACTCCATTGGTCATAACCGTTGGAAGATCTCTGATATACTTGCGGAGTGTTTTGAACATGTCTCTGTCA
>JAEWVV010000220.1 GCA_023458995.1 Bacillota bacterium | reverse complement strand
TTAGACTGATGATAAAATGACTGATACGCGTGATTTAAAGTCTCTTCTGTGATATCCATAATTGAATCTAATGTACCACCAATATCATAACGAATCGGATGATTAAAATAGAGTTGCTCCATAAACTGATTGTTCATCACTACATTAGGATCATCTAAATACATCTTTAACTCTTCAGCAATAATGCTTTTTTCGCTGTCTGTATTTTCCTTTGTCATATAAGGGGTATCGATCATGTTAAGTAAATAATCAAGTGCACCCATCACATTTTTAGTTGCCATAAATAGATAAGATGTTTGATTATAGGATGTCATCGCATTCGCATCAACACCCATCTTAGAAAACCCTTGAAACGCATCTCCATCTGGCATCGCAAATGCTTTATGTTCCAAGAAATGTGCTGTGCCGTAAGGTGTTTCAAATGTGCTTTCATCTCTTTTATAGTTTAGATCAAGTGCTCCATAGGGAACTGAGAGTTCAACATAAGTTGAATAGTAAGGTTCATCTTTAGGAAGTATATGAACTTGCATTCCGTTTTTCAGACGAATGATATATACTTTTTCATTGAAATCAGGATAATATTTCGTAATCATTTGATCTCTCCTTTAAGTATATACACTGTATCTAAAACAAGATAAGTAGCTGCTAAATTAGCTTCTTCTAAAGTGATTTTCTCAATCTTGTCAAGTTTTTCTTCAACTGTTTCAGTGTAATCGAGCATTTCTCTTACAAAAGCACGTTTTGTTAACGTGGATTGACTATCCAGTGATGACTTGACTTGATGAACATAATAAGCTTTAGCTTGTGTGAGTTCTTCTTCAGTAAATCCTTTTTCAATCATGTTTGCTACAAGTTCTTCAATCGATTTAAGTGCATGATCGACTTTGGATAAATCAATACCCGAAGAAATCATCATGACACCTTTATAGTAATCATATGATGATGCAATATCATAACAAAGTCCTTGTTCCTCACGGATGACTTTAAATAATCTTGATTCTGGATAACCACCAAGAATGGTTTCAACGATTACGGCTGCATCATAAAGTTTATCATGACGATAGATTGGAAAAACGTAACCCATCTTAACAATAGCTTGTTGCATCTGTGTTAATTCTTGAATGACCTTTTTTTCATGAGGTTTACGAAATGATGTAATAAATGGTAGCCCCATCTTATGTGTCTTACCTAATTTTGATTCAACTTTACTTAAGTTTTCTTCACTCAGTCTTCCATTAACAATCACGTATCTCGCTTGATTGGGTAACATGTTTTGATAATAATCATAGACATCATCAACTGTTAACTTCTTGATATCTTTAAGTGTTCCTGTTAAAGGATAACCATAGGAGTCACCTTTAAAGAAATGCTCAACAAATTTCTCTCTTGCATATGCTCTTTTCTTATCTTTTAATGTTTCCCACTGTTCGATAAGCATTCTTTTCTCATCGTTGAATGTATCAAGATTGAATGAACTATGATCATCAATCATATCTTTAAAAAGATTTAAAGCTTCATCAAAGAGTGTTGGATCTTTAACGATATTTGGATCAACAATGGTTAGAATAAGAGAAACAACGGACAGGTTTCCCATCCGTTCTGTACGTGCTTTTACATAAGCACCATATAAATCTTCCATCTTCGTATTCATCTCTTTGCGCGATGTAACCTTATCTGTTGTTGAACTCATTAAGCGAGGTAACAGATAGCGATGTGACGCGTAATTTTTATCGTCAGCATCGGCTAAATAGAATGCAATCTGAATCGTTTTAAAATCGTTATTAATATGAATCATTAGATACTAGCAAGCGCAAGTTCCATCATTTTTGTAAATGCTTCTTGGCGTTCCTTTGCAGTGGTCGCTTCATGTGTAACTAATGAATCAGATACGGTGAGTAGGCAAGCAGCTTTCTTATTTAATGCTTTAGCATTAGCAAATAAAGCAAATGACTCCATTTCAACAGCATCTGCACCATATTTTTGGTGAATTTCCTTGAACTCATCAGACTTCATACGATAGAAAACATCGGATGAGTGAATACGTGATACATGAACAGGAATACCTGTTTTTTCACTTGCTTTTAAAATACGGTTATTCAGTGCTTTTGATCCAGCTAAAATCTTTCTGCTTGAAACACCCATGGTTTTCGCATAGCTTGATTCACTGTATGCATCACTTACTAAAATAACGTCATATAGTTTTAAATCAGGTGAATAAGCACCGCATGAGCCGATACGAATAATCTTTTCTACACCATAGAAACTAAAAAGTTCGTATGAATAAATACCTATGGATGGCATTCCCATACCTGAACCCATCACAGTTACTTTCTTCTTACCAAAATAACCGGTATAACCAAACATATTTCTTACTGTATTTACTTGAACAACTCCTGTTAAGAATGTGTCAGCAATATATTTTGCACGAAGAGGATCTCCAGGCATTAAAACTGTTTTTGCAATTAAATCTTGATCTTTACAATCAATATGAGGTGTTGGAATCACTTTGATTTCTCCTTTGGTTTATAATATCGACACCATTTGATGTCCCAATACGGGTTGCCCCTGCTTCAATCATTTTCATCGCATCTTCATACGTACGAACGCCACCGCTCGCTTTGACTTCAGCTAAATCTTTAACGGTATCTTTCATGAGCTTAACATCTTCAACGCGTGCACCATATGTGCCAAATCCAGTTGAAGTTTTAACAAAATGTGCACCAGCATCAACCGCAATCTTTGATACTCTTACAATTTCTTCAGGTGTTAAATAGCATGCTTCGATAATGACTTTAACAGTTCTACCTTTTCCAGCTTTGACAACACCTTCAATTTCTTCTTTGATCAGTTTGTCATGTCCAGATTTAAGTGCATACACGTTAATGACCATATCGAGTTCATCAGCACCATCTTGAACAGCTTGTTCTGCTTCAAATGCTTTGACGCTTGGTAAGTGTGTACCATGGGGAAAACCAATGACTGTACATACTAAAACATCAGTTTTTTTAAGTTCTTTTTTTGCATAAGAAACCCAATGAGGATTGACACAAACACTTTTAAAATCATAGGTTTTCGCTTCTTCGATTAATTGGTCAATCTGAGTAAGCGATACATTGGCACCTAATTTGGTGTGATCAATCATTTTATTTAATTTCATGTATCATTTCTCCTTTTTGATTTTTTTAATAAGTTTAACAAATTGATGACTCAGCGGACCATTAACGAGTGTAATAACAATCGTCATGATAAAGACTTGGTCCCATAACTGCTTTGTATAAATACCAAGGAAGATCGCCATCAATAAAAATGTACCTTCAATTAACATTTTTGATAATCCTAAATTATGCACCTTACGATCAATGATAAGCATCATCTGTTCATAAGGAGCCATCGTTAATCCTGTAGAAATGGTAATCGCAACTCCAAATGTAATGAAAACTAAACTGACTAAAGCCAGTGGAATTCTTACCCATAAATCTTCAAACCACACTTGAGGTAATAAATCAAACATATATTTCCACAAATCAACAAAAATACCAACAGTAAATAAGAATACGATTGAAAATAAAATTGACCATTTACGTTCTACAATGAAGCATATTGCCGCTACAAGCACACCAGATAATACCGTAATTGTGCCTAAAGATAGTGGGGTGATTGTATATAGAAAATAGTTAAATGCATCAATAGGTGCTGCACCTAATTTCGAATAGATAATCCCAACAATGCCAAATGAAATAACGAAAAAGCCTAATAACTGAGCGATGATTTTTTTTAGCAAGTGATACTCCTTCTAGTCTAATAGCTTCTTCACGGTTTCCTTTTGGAAAGTATGACTGACTTTGATGAATTTTTGTTTTTTCATAATTTTAAATACTTTACCCGATGTTTTCTTAGGAATGACTTTCGTTCCTTTAATAAAACCAGGTACATCCATAATGAATTTTTCGATTAGTGGAAGGAGTTCTTCATAACTAATCACTCGAATTTCATTTGGAAGACGATAAAATACATAATCAAGATAGGGTGGAAATACAGTTAATGTATGTTCTTTCCATTCAATTCCTGTAACAAGATCATTCTTTTCAGTAACTAAGAAATGGTACTTTGGTACGTAGGTTTCGAGTTCCTGATAATATTTTTGAAGTTCAGCTAAATCATCTAAATATCTAAATATACTGGATAACTTTTCTTTAGGTAGTACATGATAGTCCGAAAGTAAAATTGGATTTTTAGTGATATAAGCATTTTTGACCATATCGAAAACTTTTAAAACAAGGTCCATCTTAAACGGTAAAACATCCTCAAACATCTCATTATAGATGTGAAAATCAAAACGATCACAAATCTTTTTAACGATTTCAAATAAATGTTTAGCAAGATAATCTGGTGTTAAGATCGACATCTCAAGATGGAAATTCAAATCAAGAAATTTCGGTGATAACCGATAAATATCAGGAACTTGAGATTTTGGTGTAATGATAAAAAGCGAATCATGTGACAGTCTAGGATGTGTATAGTTAAAACGAACTGATTTTTCATCCATTTCAACATGGATACCTTCAATAGATTCAAAAAAGGCAATCAACTGTTCTAAATCAATTTTACGTGATTTCTCTTTGAAAAAATGGATATTAAATAATGCCATAGCTTCACCCCTCATCACTTCTAGTTTATCATAGTTATGCTTTTTCGCTTAAGATTTCTTTAAGCCACTCGTTATCAGTTCTGTCGATCCGTAGCGGTGTAATTGAGATATAACCATCATCAAATGCTTGAACATCTGATTCTTCTTGTTCCTGGTAATGAATGATTGAACTCTTGATATGATATACATCCGTGCGTTCACTTCTTACAAACTCAGCATGCTGTAATCTATTTCCCATGCATGTGATTTTAACCCCTTTTGGACGTGGGTAGATATCTTTTGGAAAATTAATATTTAAAACACCAGGACCAGCATAAAGCTTGGCTTCAATAATTTCATCCATCAATTTGATGGTTTCATCATAAAGGTAGGGAAGTTTTGTGTTATGTGCAGAAATCGCAATCGCATCCACACCTAAAACTTTGGCTTCAATTGCAGCCGCAACTGTTCCCGAATATAAAATATCTTTCGCAATGTTTTGACCATAATTAATACCGGATACAACTAAATCAAAATCAACATTAAAAACTTTTAAGCCTAAGCGAGTTGCATCCGCAGGGCTACCATCAACAACAAGTGTAGCTGTTGAACCTAAAATAGGTTCAGTTAAAAATGTTTCAATACGACTACGGATGGTAATCGCATGGCTTTTAGCACTTTGATGGTCTTTAGGTGCTGAAACATATACGTTACCAAATGGAGCTAACGCTCGAACAAGAATCGCTAAACCTTCAGCTTGATATCCGTCATCATTGACAACTAATATGTTCATTATTTTCCTCCTAAAACATGATCACAACGATCACATAAACCATTTTCATGGACATGATCAACAACATTCCAACAACGATCACATGTGATACCTGTAGCAGGTGAAACTGTAACGTTTAATTCGCTACCTACACTTAAATTGACCTTAGAAACAATTAAAACTTGATGAATCTTCATATCTAATTTGTTGATTGCATCATTTTGTACTTTTGTTACTACAAGATCAACTTGCGCAGCTAACGATTTACCAATCACTTTTTGTTCTCTTGCTTCTTCTAATTTCTTTAAGACGACTTCTCGAACTTCCATGAACGTATTAAATGCATGCATAAGTTCGCCATCTGTCTTTTCAATATGTTTTGGCATATCGGTTAGATAGACATCTTCTTCTTTAGCAAAAGGAAGTAATTGATAAGCTTCTGATGTTGTATGT
>JAEWVV010000219.1 GCA_023458995.1 Bacillota bacterium | reverse complement strand
GATGTATGCTCCAAATGCGCATGCATCATCGATGCTTTCTAACTTACAAAAAGCACTTGCAAGACTACAAAATATCGCATCTGACTATGAAAGACTTCCTTTCTATTTAGATGACCTTATTGGTGGTAGTGGATCAATTACACAATACTTAGGTAACTCACTTACTGAAATTACTGAACAACCGTTATATTTAGATGCATTCTACATCTATCAAGATGCTAAACTCCCCAGAGAAAATGCTAATTTTTTCAGTCGAACAATCTCATCATTTAAAACATTCTTATCCTCATTCACATCAAGTAAATATCGGATGACAAAAGATGATTCAGTGCTTGATGTTTGGGTAAACCGTCCAATCACTTATGTCGATATGATGCAGAAAATGGCGGATCAAACCTTTACAAAAGAGACTGGTGTCAAGGTTAAAATCTCTGTGATGCCAGATGCAAATAAACTTGTTATGTCAAGTGCTGCAGACCAACAACCTGATGTCGCATTAGGACTTCTATCCTACATGCCTTACGATTTAGCAATACGTAATGCAGCTTATGATTTATCACAGTTTTCTGATTACTGGGAATTTGCAAGTCAATTTTCACCAGGTGCATTTATCCCATACATCCTAAATGAAAAAGTTTATGCACTTCCTGAAACACTTGATTTCAACGTCTTAATGTATCGTAGTGATATCTTTGATGCTCTAAACTTCATGGTTCCTGATACATGGGATGAAGTCATCCAAATTCTTCCTGAACTCCAACAATACGGTATGGACTTTTATCATCCAATTTCCGGTGGGGGAAGCACGAAATACTTCTATCAAACATCAGGATTCATCATGCAATATGGTGGTTCACTCTACTCAGAAGATGGAACAAGAGCAGCCATTGATTCAAAAGAATCGATTCAAGGATTAACCTTCTTAAACCAATTATTTACGAACTATTCTTTACCTGAACAAGTTCAATCCTTCTATAATGCATTTAGATATTCAACAGTCCCCATTGGTATTGGTGATTTTAATAGTTACTTACTCATTAAAAATGCTGCACCAGAAATCACAGGTCAATGGAAGATTGCTCCTTATCCAAGTATTACACCTGATTCTGGTGAAACAAACCGCTACTATATCGCAAACGGTACTGCAAGTCTTGTTTTAAATGGTACTAAGAAACCAAATGAATCATGGGCATTCTTAAAATGGTGGTTAGGTGAAGAAACACAAACAAACTTCGCATTTAACCTTCAATCAACTTATGGTCCTATGTATGCTTGGTTATCAGGAAATATCAACGCAGTCGCAAACTCACCTCTTCCTGAAGCGGACAAGCAAATCATCTTAGAACAAGTCAGATGGCTTGTTGACGTTCCTAGAACACCTGGACAATACATGTTAGAAAGATCCTTATCTAACATTTGGACTTCTGTTGTTTTTGATGGTGATAGCACAGGTATTGCAGTAGATAAATACACGATCTTAATTGACCGTGAAATTCGTAAGAAAATGATTGAATTCGGGTTTATTGATAATGACGGTACAGTGATTAAAACATATAGTATACCAACAATCGAATGGATTAGACAGCAAATGGCTGAAAGCACGGGTGATGCATGATGGAACAAAGCATAAATTTAAAACTCAAAAATCAAGCTAAACGTGCACGTAGAAAAGATGCATTAGGCGTATTTTTCATGTTACTACCTTATGCATTACTTTTCTCAATCTTTATTGCAATTCCGGTTGCATTAGCCATCTACTTATCGTTTACGTCGTTTAACTTGATTGAAGCTCCAAAATTCATTGGGTTAGTCAATTTTATTAATATCTTTACACAAGATGAAATCTTCTTACAATATGTTCTTCCTAAAACATTAACCTATGCCGTTATTGTTGGTCCCGGTGGGTATATCCTATCATTCCTTTTAGCATGGATGCTTGCTCAAGTTCAAAAAGGACCTAGAACTGTCATGGCTTTAGCACTTTATACACCTTCAATGATTGGTGGTGTCTTCATCTCTGTGATCTGGAGAACACTATTTTCTGGTGATGAATCTGGTTATATTAACTCGATTTTATTAAACTGGGATTTAATCGAACGCCCGATTCAGTTCTTACAATCTCCTAATCATTTAATGACTGTTGTTATTATCGTTACACTCTGGAGTAGTATGGGTGTCGGGTTTTTAGCGATGCTCGCAGGTATCTTAAATGGTAATGAAGAACTTTATGAAGCTGCATACATTGAAGGCATTGAAAACAAATTTCAAGAAGTGATTCATGTAACAATCCCAATGATGAAACCTCAGATGCTCTTTGGAGCCGTGATGGCGATCGTTGGCACATTTACAAACGGATATATTGGTGTTGCATTATCAGGAGCTAATCCTACACCAAACTACGCGGCACAGTTTATTACTAATCATATTGATGACTATGGTTTCTTAAGATATGAAATGGGATATGCTGCAGCTTTATCTGTTGTTTTACTTGTTATTATTGTTGTTTTCTCAAAAATCGCTTATAGATTATTTGCGGAAAGGGATTAAAGGTACATACTATGAGTAGTTTTCAAGGAACAAAAATTAATCCTACCTCGTTCAATAAATCACAAATCGGTTTTTATCTGATTTTGATTCCTCTTACCATATTCATGGTACTTCCAGTTTTATACATTGTGAACCAGGCCTTTAAACCGGTTGATGAACTTTTCTTATTTCCTCCTCGTTTTTTTGCTCAAAATCCCACATTTGACAATTTTAAAACGCTTTTCAGAATCTCAACATCAACCGGTGTGCCTTTATCTAGATATTTATTTAACACATTAATTGTGACAACCGTCTTAGTTTTCCTTGTTATTTGGATCAGTGTGATGACAGGTTATGTGTTCTCTAAAAAGACATTTAAGTTCAAGAGTCGTTTGTTTTCAATTAATCAGATGGCACTTATGTTTGTTCGTACTGCTGTTGTTATCCCAACCTATATCATTATTGTTAATATCGGTTTAAATAACAATCCTTTAGTGCATATCTTGCCCTATATTGCTGTTCCCGTGAACGTCTTTTTAATGAAACAATTTATCGACCAAGTTCCTGATCAAATCATTGAAGCAGCACGCTTAGATGGTGCTGGTGATTTCTATATTATTATGAAAATCATCATTCCTTTAACAAAGAATGCGATTGCAACTGTCGCTATTTTAACGTTTCAGACAACATGGGCAGCTGTTGAAGCATCGAGTCTTTACATTCAAGATGAAACCTTAAAACTCTTTGGGTTCTATCTAAATGCTTTAGCGCTTCAAAATACAGGTTCAACCGTTTCCGGTACGGGAATGGCTGCTGCAGCTGGTTTGATTATGTTTATTCCAAACTTAGTCATCTTCATTATTATGCAATCAAGAGTGATGAATACCATGGCTCATGCTGGTATCAAATAGGTGAGACTATGAAAAAAATAATCATTGTTCTACTTTCAATATTATGCATATTTGGCTTTAGCCTAAAGATAGAAAGCTCTGAAGCTACAACATACACTGTCACTTTGGATGCTAAAGGACAGTTTGTTCGTACTCAAGATGCTTATTTGCCTGATTACACCGATATTGACATGGGTTTAGAAAAACCTGAAGATATGATGTTTGATGAAGACGGTTATTTATGGATTGCAGATACAGGCCATAAACGTATTGTGAAATATGACACATATCAACATACAGTTATGGATATCTTAACTCACCCTGACTTTGTAAGTCCTAAAGGCGTATTTATTTCAAGTCTTGGTATTTATGTTGCTGATTCTGGCGCTAAAAAAGTATTTCGTTTTGATCTTAATAAAAATCTTGTTCAAACATTTGTAAGACCAACTTCACCCTCATTTTCAGACACAGCATTTGAACCCAATAAGCTTGTTGTCGATAACAGAGGTAATATCTATATTCATGGTGAAGGTGTGAGTAGTGGGATTATCCAATTATCAAATACAGGAGAATTCCTTGGCTTCTTTACAACAAACCAAGTTAAATTATCATTAACACAGCAGTTCTATAAACTCATCTTATCTCAAGATCAGTTTGACCGTTTAGCTCTTCGAAGTCCAGCAACATTTTCGAGTCTATTTATCGATAAAAACTCGATGATTTATACATCCACCATGAGTACAAAAACGAATGCCATTAAAAAGCATAACGTACAAGGTGGAAACATGTTTAAGGAAACCGTAAGCGGTGATGATACACGTGATATCTACGTTGATGATCAAGGCATTGTTTTTGCAGGAACACAAACTGGAGCAATTTATGTTTATGATGCTACAGGAGAATTTATCTTTAGTTTTGGTGTAAGAAAAAATACTGGACCTCGTCAAACAGAAGACATTAAAGGTTTATTTAGTAG
>JAEWVV010000218.1 GCA_023458995.1 Bacillota bacterium | reverse complement strand
CTCTGCCAATTGTAGGATAAATCGTTAAAAGACCTTTGAAAAAACGATACACGTCCTAGACGCATCTCATAACTTTCTTGCATCTTTGTCTCTACTTTTAAGTATGCATCATCGAAAATCCAATCCTCGGTGAGTTTAGGTACCATAAACGTTAGAATAATTCTTTTGAATGTTTCCCCTAAATAGACCTCCTCATGTCCCACTTCTAAATCATAGAGTGTCAATTCTACTTTCGATAAACTTAAATGATCTTCTAATACAATTCTTGCGAATGCATTGATATCGGTTAATTCATGAGCATCATCATTTACATAGTATAGTACATTTGCAAGTTCTCCATCTCCCATTAAAAAACTATATTCCGTATCAATGGTTACTAACTTCACTACTTTTTTGG
Organism: Bacillota bacterium; assembly: GCA_023458995.1. Lineage (GTDB taxonomy): Bacteria > Bacillota_I > Bacilli_A > Acholeplasmatales > Acholeplasmataceae > Peloplasma. Next base: position 7,686 of record JAEWVV010000218.1, on the reverse strand, counting down.
GTTTTATTCGAGATAAAATAAAACCCATCACGATAGCTAGTATAACAACTGAAACATAGAAAAGAATACGCTTCATATTTTCTTCTTCTCCAAGCGCTGATACTCAGTGGTAACAACAAATACTTCGAAACCGCCCTTATCAACGCGAATAAATAATGAGTATCTCGCTGCTACACCATTTGTTACTTTACCTTCTCCATAAAGATAAAGATCGACTTGCGTGCCTGGATCAACTAAAAACTTAAGATTATACGTTTCTTTTTCTTCACTGCTCTCAGAATACTCAGAAGATAACTTAATCGCACTTTCTAAATTGTTTTTAAACTTAGGAACAGTTGATGTAGATTTTAAACCCAAAGAACCAGTTGCTGATAACCCAATTTTATTCGATCTTTTTCTCTCTAACTTGTACTCATACTCAATCGGCGTGTATCCATCATTGTAGTATGAAAAAAGTGTCTCAGAAACAAAGGTTGCTTTGACATCCTTATTCACAATATAAACACTCCACCCGCTCAATTTAAGCTTATGAACCTTTTTATAGTATGATGTGTAATCTTTATCACTATAGTCAGCTAAAAGCTTCCCTGAGCTCATTTCAATCTTTTCATAGCCTTGATAGGACTCACCATTAACAGAAATACTAGACAAACATGCTACACAAAAACAAAGTACAACAAAAATAATTTTTTTCATGTGATACCTCCTCCTAACTTATCATATGGAATGTATCACTTTTTTACTTGTATAAAAAAAGAAGAGTCCATCGACTCTTCTCGTTACTTATGTGTTTTTGCCATGTAGGCTTCAATATCTTTTACTTCTTTAATGATATCTTTAGATAAGTTAATGTTTCCACCATACTTAACGTAAATATCATCTTCGATACGAATACCGATGCCCTCTTCTGCGATATATAATCCAGGTTCAACGGTAATAACTGCTCCTTCAGGAATAGGTTTCGCATAATTTCCAACATCGTGTACATCAAGTCCAAGATAATGTCCTAAACTATGATAATAATAACGTGAAATTTCATGATCTTCTTTGATCAAACCAAGTTTTTTAGCACCTTCAGTCAGTAGCATCTTACCGTAATCATTGTATTCTTTTAGTGTCATACCAGGTTTCAAGTATTCAATCGCTTTTTTATTAACTTCAAGAACTGTTTCATAAACTTCTTTTTGACGTTTCGTAAATTTACCTGATGCAGGATATACGCGTGTGATATCTGAACAGTAATTGTTTGAAAAACATCCTAGGTCAAATAAAACTAAAGCGTTTGGTTCAATTGCTGAATCATTATCCCTGTAATGAAGGACAGTTGCATTTTTACCGGATGCTGCAATCGTTCCAAAGGATGGTGATGTGCGGTGTAAGTTTAATACATAGTTATATTCAGCTTCAACTTGAAATTCATAACGTCCAGGAAAAACATTGTCCATAATGCGGTCTAATCCGACTTTTGTAATCTGAATTGCTTTCTTCATTTCAGCAATCTCAGATTCATCTTTAACCGTTCTCATTTCGGCTAAAATCATCTGATTTGTTTTTAATGTGATATAAGGATAAAGTGTTCTTAGTTGATGTCCAAATGAGATTGGATAGGTTTGAGGTACCTTATCATTTAAGCGTTCTAAATCAAGATAAACAGTGTCGATTGCTCCAAAGAGTGCGCGACGTGTTGTTGAAAGCATTTCTGAAATGAATGCATTTAATGTTTCAATATCCCTAATATTTTCTAATTCAATTCCTGATTTTTGACTTGCTTCTTCAAAGGTTAAACCAGCACCATCCCATAATGCTTTAATGGGATCGATTTTATCAATAAATAAGTAACTCTTAACTGTACCTGCACCTTTCATGATGACAAGGCATACATTTTCTTGTTCAATACCTGTCATATAAAAGAAATTACGGTTCACTGTAAACGAATAAAATTCATCAGCTGTTCTTAAAGGTGCACGACCTGAAAATAGGAGTGTCATACTTTGGTCTATTACTTGATTAGCATAATGCTGTCTACGTTTTTCTAACATGTGAAACTCCTTCCTAAATACTTTCTATTTCTTTCATCAATTGCTTAACTAAGCCATCGATAAATTCTTTTGCTTCTGGGATTGATTTAGCAACTGTTTGGAAGTAAATCTTCATCTTAGGTTCTGTACCACTTGGCCTAAAGACAATCCATGTATGATCTTGATAATAATACTTTAAGACGTTTGAATGAGGTAGATCAAGTTTTTGAACGGATCCATCCATGATTTTAAGACCGCGTTCAATATCATCATAACTGACTAAGTATTTTGAATAAATCGTGGGTGGATTTTCTCTGAAATGTGACATCAATCTTTGGATACGTTCAACACCTGAAATACCAGGTAATGTAATTGATTTTGTATATTCATAATAGTAACCAAAAGCTTGATAGATGTGTTCCATATAATCGATTAAAGTCATCTTCATGTGTGATAAATGATTGACAATTTCTGCAAGCATGAAGCATGCTTGAACTGCATCTTTATCACGAACGAAATCACTGATGAGAGAACCATAAGACTCTTCACAACCAAAGAGATAGGTTGTTTTATGTTTATTAAGTTCTGCTTTTTCACCAATAAATTTAAAACCTGTTAATGTCGATTGTGTCATCACATTAAATGATGCAGCAATTTGATCGATTAGATCTGATGTAACAATCGTCTTATAGACAATACTGTTATTAGGTAACATATTTTTCTTGCGGCGTTCAGCAAGAATATAATAAAGCTCAATCGCTGCAGTTTGGTTACCAGTTAAAAGATGATATTCACCTTGATGCTTAACTGCGATTCCCAAACGGTCAGCATCTGGGTCAGTGACTAAAATGAGATCTGCATCAATTTCTTTTGCATATTTAAGTGTTTCAATATAAGCGTCTGCTTCTTCAGGATTTGAAGATTTAGTTGCACTAAAATTAGGATCAGGAACCATTTGTGGACCATAAGGATAAACATCATAACCCACTTTATTAAGAAGTTGAGGAATCACTGTTCCTCCTGCACCATGGAGTGGTGAGTAGACAATTTTAATCTTTGGTTCTTTCGGTGATAACTGTATTTTTTCAACTTCAGCTAAATAGATCGCATCAAATGATGCATCAACTGTTTGAATTAAATCGTTACTAATAACATCAACTTCAAAAGGATTTTCAACTAAACTGATTTCTTTAATAATCTTTTCAGCTGTATCTAAGTTTACTTGAGCACCTGTCTCATCATAAACTTTATATCCGTTATATTCCTTTGGATTATGTGAAGCAGTGATCATAATGCCACCTGCACATTTGAAGTGACGTACAGCAAACGATAACATTGGTGTTGGTCTCATCTCATTAAAAAGATAAGTCTTTATTCCTGCTGCTGCAAGAACCATCGCTGACTCCATAGCAAACTTCTTGGAGTAATGACGATTATCATAAGAGATGGCAACGCCACCTTTTATTTTATGTTTAAGTAAGTAATTCGCGAATCCTTTTGAAGCTTTACGGATGGTGTAGACATTAACTCTGTTTGACCCTGCACCCATTAGACCGCGAAGTCCCCCGGTTCCAAAGGAGAGATCATTGAAAAAGACCTCTTGAATTTGCTCTTCATTCAGTTCAATCAGTTCCTTGAGCAAGGTAGGATCTAAATCTTTTTGATTCAGCCAGAACTGATATTTTTTCTCATATGACATGATAATCTTCCTTTCCAATTCACCGTTTATTATATCAAAAAACAGCCAGAAAAACTGACTATTTTTGATTTTTTTCGTTTCGATTAAAGATTTGGAGTAATCCCTTATGTACAAGATCAGGATCTCTGGTTAAAGGATGCTTACAAAGAGGTGCTATCGTCTCGGATAGACCACCGGTTAAAACAACATTAAAATCTTCTTTGACTTCATCTCTGATACGTTCAATTAAACCATCAACTTGTGCAGCAACACCATAGGTAACTCCACTTTGCATACATGCAATTGTGTTAGTACCTAGTACTTTTTTAGGTATTTCTATATCGATATCAGGAAGTAATGCAGTGTTACCAACTAAAGCTTTAATGGAAATACTGACACCTGGTGTAATAATGACACCTAAAATCGTTTTATTCTTAACGAAGATGTATTTGATGGCTGTACCTAAATCAACGACTAATGTAGGAAGAATATCACTTTCAACAGCTACTGCTGCACAGATTAGGTCAGCTCCAACTTCGCGTGGGTGATCTGTTTTAACATTAAGACCCGTCTTTACGCCTGGACCTACAATTAAAGGCTCAAGTTTGAAATGCTTTTTAGCAATCTCAACAAGTTTTTCTGTGATTCTTGGGACAACAGATGAAATCGCAATATAATCAATCTTTAAAGTTGGAATAAGGCTTCTCATTTGAATCCAATATTCATCCGCAGTTTTTTGTATTTCTGTGTTTAACTTATAAGTCTCCAAGATGGATAGTCCATCTGCAATCGCTAGACTAACTGTTGTATTACCAACATCAAAAAGCAATATCATAGGTCACCATGCCTTTCTAAGCATTACGTTTTTTAAAGTTTTGAAGTGCAATGATAATAGGCGTTCCAATCAGTGCCGCAGCAACTGCTTCAGCAAGACCATTGGTTGCAGCTACAGCAAATATCGTAGCAACCACTGACTTATCTGGATAAAAACTTTCAACTAAGTCTACTGAAAAGATGGATAGGAACGTTAATACTAAAATTGTATGAACAATCGTACTTAAAATAAGTGCTGAAGGGATAAAAACATTTGTTTTGTCTTTCGATGTGATATAAGCAAAATATAATGTTAAGAAGCTAATACCAACAACTAAAGCAACTGGAGCTAACCAGTTCATACTCCAACCCGTCATCAGTGCAATTGAATTTGCACCATAATAAAGGCCAAAGATTGTAACTGCAGTGACTAAGAAGAATGTAATCACATCACCATGTTTTGCTTTTGCATTAATCCATTTCAAGAAATCAAAAAGATATGCTGCAAAAAGTGCAAATAAAAAACGTGGTAAAACCGATACAATCGGATTTTGGAATGCATAATCAAGTGGTCCCTGGGGGAAGAATGATCTCACAAACGATGCAACCCCAAAAGCTAACCCAAGCATGATTCCATATTTCTTAGGCATCATAAATACACCAATGAGTACGGGAATATGGAGCAATGTCACACTCACGATCGGTGTCAAAAAAATAAAGCCTAACTGTGGAACAATGGTCATCAAAACAATGATGGCTGTAAAGATTCCTGTTAAACTCAAGTAAAAAATATCATTTTTCTTCATAAATATCTCCTTTTTAGGCCTCAAAAGGTCCCATAAGTCACCTTTATTATAGAAGATTTATTTAAGGAATTCAATCATTTCGTAAAAAAAGAAAAACCTGCTGGGCAGGTTATTCGTTATATGGACCCCATGGGCTATTATCTGGATCGGTATAAACACGTTTACCACGGTTTAATTGATTGATTGCTAAAATCTCTTCAGGTGATAAGATAATGTCTTTTGCTTTAAAGTTTTCTTCAATACGTGAAGGTGTAACAGATTTAGGAATCATGATCACACCGCGTGCTAATCCCCAAGCAATAATGATTTGAGGAATACTTGCTTGATGCTTTTCTGCAATAGCAGATAAACCTTCTTTCCAAATACCCTCAAATACGCCACCCTTCATTAAAGGACCAAAGGATTCGATTGCGATATGTTTCTTCTCTAAGTAAGCTTGTAGTGGTATTTGTGATAAACCTGGATGCAGTTCAACTTGATTAACCATCGGTACAATGGTTGCTGTTTCAAGTAAATCTTCTAATTGGTGTCGTTGAAAATTGGAAACACCAATAGCTCTTACTTTCTTTTCATAATAAAGTTCCTCAAAGAGCGCCCATGTTTGTTGATTAATTTTCTTATCATGATTTGGCCAGTGAATGAGATATAAATCAACATAATCTGTCTTTAATTTAGCTAAAGATTCTTCAAACTGTTTTCTCATTTTATCAGGTGTTGAGTGTGCCATTTGTTTGGTTGTAATAAAAAGCTCACGGCGATCAATTCCTGAATCAACAACGGCTTGTCCTATGGTTGCTTCATTTTTATACATTTGTGCGGTATCAATATGACGATAACCTACTTTAAGTGCATGGAGTACTGTATCATAAGCTGATTCACCATCAGCAACTAAATACGTTCCAAGACCAAGACGTGGTATTTCTACACCATTATAAAGTTTAGTTGTAATCATCTATTTCCCTCCTGTAAGGTTTTAATCACTTTGGGATTCATTGTCTTAAGTAGTGTGAAAAGCATGCGCTTAGCAGCTTTTAAGTCGTTTAAATCCATCATGGCAGCTGTGGAGTGAATGTATCGTGCGGGTAAACCAATCGTGGTTGCGATTACACCTGCATTCATATCTAATGCTTTTGCTGCATCTGTTCCACCCATGGATACAAAATATTGAAAGGGTATTTTATGCTTTGTTGCAAGCTTGATAAAATATTCCATTGTTTTTTGATGCATTACGTTTTTAGGATCATACATTCTAAGAAGAAAACCTTTACCTAGTCCACCTAAAGCATCTTTATCGAGCGCATCATTGACTGGAGATGCATCAAGTGCTAGAAAAACATTTGGATTAAACATGTTAACCGCTGTTTCTGCACCTCTTAAGCCGACTTCCTCTTGAACGGTTGCACCAATGACTAACGTATAGGGAAGTTCAACATCATGAAATGCTTCAAGTGCTTCAAGCGCTAAACCACAACCATAACGATTATCAATCGATTTTGCGATTAAACGATTAGGATTTGCAGTATAGAAAAATGGATTTGGGAATAAAATCATGTTACCAAGTTCTACACCCATTTCTTTTACTTCATCTTTTGAGCTTGCTCCAATATCTAAGATCAATTCAGAAAGCGTCGTATTTTGTTCTTTCTTTAAATGAGGAGGAATGGCACCGACTACTCCTTTGATGACACCTTTTTTCGTGTGAACATCAAGAACTTGGGATACAAACACTTCACCGTTTAATCCGCCAAGTGCATTCATCTTAAGCATGCCCATCTCGGTAATACCAACAACCATTAAACCGACTTCATCCATATGACCAGCAACCATGACAACAGGTGCATGTTCATCCTTTGCTTTCTTAACTGCAAAAATGGATCCTAAGTGATCAACTTGAATCTCGTAAGATGGAAATTTCTCCATGAAGTTTCTCATATAGTTTTGGACATTTTTTTCATATCCTGAAGTTCCTGCTAAATCGAATAAGTCTTTATAGATTTTTCTGATCATCGTGAATTCGTCCCTTCAATTGATATATTTTACCTAGTTTTCTCTTTTTTTCTTCGTATTCTGTCATATAAGGTGATTCTTTTAAGTCCATTTGGACATCAAAAATATCAATATGATTTTCAAAATAGGTGATAGAATCTTCAAACAAACTCAAATGATCTGTTCGAAATTGGAGAATTCCATCTTTCCTTAAAATTTGTTTATATGTTTTTAACATCGTTGGCCATGTAAGACGTCTTTTATGATGTCTAGCTTTTGGCCAAGGATCAGAGAAATTTAAATAGATAGTATCGATTTGATGAGGTTTAATCCATAAATCGAGGTTTTGTGCATTCGTTAATAAAATAATTAGATTATCTAGCTC
>JAEWVV010000217.1 GCA_023458995.1 Bacillota bacterium | reverse complement strand
CATAAGGACTGCTCTATCTGAATCTTTACCATGTCCATCAAGTGTTGTAACACCATGACCAGCGGCACGTAGTACTTCTGTTATGGTTTGACCTGACTTAATATCGACAATCACATAAATCAAAATCTTACCAACAGCAAGTCTTGTTTCCAGAAGAGAGCCGATATAAACACCAAAGGCGAAACCTAAGCTATAAACTAAACCCTTCATCGGATAATCAACAATACCCATAATCACTCTGGATGCGATGAAAACCCATAAAAGAATTTCAAAAATAGCCAAGATTGTTCCTGGTTTACGATATCCTTTTGTAATTAAAATAACACGCATCGTACCAATCGTTACTTCAACGATTTTCGCTGAGAAGATTAAGATTAACTCCCATAATGGTACTGATGTAAGAAATGCCCAAATTGCATCTAACATGAAGAATCACCCCAAACAATTATATCATGCAAAAGATATAAAACAACTGTAATAATTAACCTTTTGACACACGAAATATGCTATACATTTAAGATATGATTGAACTCAAAATAACATCCTATTCTGAATTTAAAAAAAGTAATTAATAACCTCTTTGTTGTGGAAAACTTTCATAATAATTGAGTTGAGAAAGAATATCTAATCTTTTTTGATTGATATAGTTTTCAACTTTACGAAGACCAAAGTGGAAATCTTGCATCGAACCATCAATCAAATCATCATAAAGCAATCGTTGATCATCATAAATTGATAAGAATGACTTTGTAGAAAAGAGAGAGTTTTCATTTCCAACAAGATCTTTTAGATAAGACTCATAGGTGAGTTGATAAGTTTCTTTATTAAGAAGTTTATCAACTAATACATGAGGGTAGTTTGGTTGATTTAACATCTGAGCATTTAAATTCATCCATGTATAAATATTCATACCAATCGACCAATTAGGAAATGGCTCCCATCCTTGTCCCATACCATGATCGTAATCATAAGGTATTATGACCCACTTATTTGTTAAAGAATTTTGATATAGGTAATAGTTATTTCCCATCGCTCTATAGTCATCAGGATTACCTAAGACAACACCAACAGCCAGATAACGTAAAAACATATCGACTTCAAAATGTTCTTCAATATACATATAGAATGCATCGCCTTCTAATTGATTGATATTTTTAATAAACTGATATAAATTCGTATGATCTTCAGTTTTCTTATTTGTTTTCAAATCATAGGAAGGACGATAATTTATCGCTTCATTTTTAATTCCGATTGCCATATGAGTAACAGGATACCCTAAGTTTGCAGGTCCAAAATCTTGCCATAAAACTTTATAAAGATTACCACTTGTTTCTTCTTTGGGTAGTCTTCTTTTTATAAAATTGTCATCAATCGGTTCAAACACTGTATAAACACCATAGTCATACGTATTAGAACCTATGGATACCTTAAATTTAGCTAATGTTGTTTGTGCAGCATAAACACCAAAAGATGAAAATAAATCAAGTGAATATTTTTCTGTTAGATATGTAGAATCTGAGTTTCTGTTTGATTTTAGATCAATTTCTTCTAACTCAAAAACTGTTCTTTTTGTGTATTCAGGATTATAGTCTTCATGAAATGATACTTTAAAGTTTTGGACTTGTGGAATACCTTGATCATTTTGAATGCGACCTCTAGAAAGATTCCCGCGTGTTCTAAAACCAATACGGTCTACTTCTACTTTCCCTTTATCATCCGTATACTCTAGATCAGCTTCTACCATATAATCCGTCCGGTAATGACCAAACTGGTTATAGTAGTTGATCATCGCCTGATCTAGTTCTTCCCATTTATCTAAACTGATCTTAATATGAATCGTTTTTACTTTCGTATCATCAAAAAGTCTTTCAAAAGACTCTATATTATTATTTGGTAAAGGTGTTACTATAGGTATAATCTCTTCGTCGCATGATTGAAGTAGAAAAACAGTGCATATCATCAGAAGAAAACTCGCTATTTTTTTCATACGCTTTGCCTTCCTTTACTTAAAAGAAATCAATGATTCTACTTTTTGTCTTTGACTGTCAGTTTGTTAATTTCATTATAACAAAAAAAGCCGTTTCCGGCTTTTCTTAACATCATGATAGGTTATTAAAAGTAAAGGGTTTGATAAACTTCATGTGTTGTCATATTGTAACTGATCATACCTAAGTTAGATAAGGTGTAGATTACTTCAAATCCTAATTCGCTTATTTCTTCAATATAGACACCACGTTCAACTGCGAAAAAGTTTCTAGATTCAGGATGTGAAATAATGATTGGATCAGAAATAATATCTTCTACATTCTCTGCACTAAAGTCAATCATGAAAACCATGTACTGACTGATATAACTACGATATACATCATAGGGTCCATTTTGTATTGATATATGAGAGGATACTGGGAATGCGATAATACCTTTTTCTTTTGAAATCATGAGTGCTTTAGGATTGTAGAGTGCTTCAGAATAACTATAAGCCCAATTTCCCCCGTTATCTGTTTCATTCAGTAGTTGATAAGCATCTGTAAGATTATTTACTTCATCATAAGCTGATATTTCAATACCCGTCTGTCTTCCTTCTAGATTGGTCGTAAGTCCTAATGCGACGACTTGTGAACCACTTTCATTCCATATATGTAGATAAGTTGGTACACCTTCACGTTCAGTTGCTTTCATGATTTTTGGTTGTGCAGGATTAGCTAAATCAATCCAATATCTAGGGTCAATAGTTTGGAATGTGACGACATATCCGATATCACCCTGGAAATCAACTGAATAAACTCTTTCGTTTGGTTTTCCTAATCCTTCAGTGATTGAACCAACAACTTTTAGATCATCTGTATCTCTGTCTTCTTTAAGAACATAGAGGCGATTCTTAATATAAGACCAGTCGGTTGTTACAACTCTAAAATATCCATTATATTCATCCATCCAGTATTGATCATCAATGACACCATCTAAAACGCCTTGTGCAATATAGTTGAGTGTTGCATGTTCAGTATCTATACTAAATTTTAGAATTTGAGTTTTTGTTGTATTTGTAGAAAGTGTATCTGTAAAATTATAGTAATCTGAATAACTGAATGTTGTATAAATATTATTCTCATCCGCATAGACCTTATTGACATATCCCAAGAATGCTTGTGAATTATGCTCAAATGTATCTAAATTAATTCCTGTATAGACTGACATACTTTGAGCAGGTACATTTTCAAAATAATACATATCAGGATAATCTAGATAAGTAATCACTTCATCTTTTCCTTGTTCATTGACTTTAAAATAGGGTCTTAACTCATCATCTGAAAGTGATTTACTCGAAATTAGGAAAAGAGTATTACCGATTAAACGGTATTGATGGAAATATGAATCAGTTTCAAGTTCATAAACAGTATCTAACGTTGATTTGTCATAAACAGTAACTGATCCAGTATAGGAAGGATATCTCCAGAATGCGATACCTAGATTCTCGTTATAGTTGTAAGGATCTGTGTCATACGTATAGCCAATAATGATGAGATAATCATCTGTAAGATAGATTGAATCTGTATAAAGGTTACCTAAATCTAAGACATTTTCTACGCTTGCAACCCCAGCATAACCAACATTTAGAATTCTGACTTTATTTTGATACCGTGATGCATAATAAATCTTATTGCCATCTGTCTTAACAATATCAGCTTCTTCAACACCACTTACTTGGTTGTTTGTCCCTATAAAATCTCTTTCTGGTGCATCATTGCTACTAGGAACAGCAATAGGTAATGATTCAGAAACATTCACAAATTCATCTGCAGTATAAAAGCGGTTTAACAATCCATAACGATTTGAAATTAAGGATCTTAGTTCTTGTTCACCTGATAAAGCTTTCGCATTCACTAAAATGCGGTCATCAAGCATGTTGGGTATCTTAAATGCACCTGAGAAGAGAACCGTTAAAACAAACAATCCAGCAACAACTGAACCATAAGAGCGTTTAACCCAAAAAAGTTTTGATGACCTTGGTGTTTTTTCTCCGAGGTCTTTCTTATATAAACTCAACTTGTGGTTCCATAGGATGTCTTTAATTAACTGACTGGTAAAAAATAAGGTGACAATCAAAAACAATGAAAACATAATCCATCCAAACAAGGTCATATTAATCCTCCTTCTTAAGAATGCTTAAAGCAGTCTTAAATTTTTTCACGAAGGAACGTGAAACCTCGAGATGTGTACCATCTATAAGTTCTAAATCAAGTTTCGCATTAAATGAGGTTCTGATGTATCTGATCTTAATGATATTTACAACAAACGATTTACCAATGCGAATGAAGTGATAAGGTCTTAACTTCTCTTCAAGTTGATAAAGAGGTTCTTTAATCAGTTGACTTGAATTTTTGTCTAAATGCATGTAGATTTCATCTCCAAACGCTTCAAGATAAGTCACGTGTCTTACTTGAATTTGGATGAAACCATCATGTGTTTGGAAAATCATTTGTGATGATTCTAACATCAACATGTCAACTAAAGTTTTAAGTACCTCTCTATTATCATGTGTCAAAATCAGACCAATCTTGTGTTCTGGTACTTCTTGTGGATCATCGGTAATCATGAGGTTAAATTGATCCATGAGTTTATCTTGGATCTTTTCAAAATCTTCACGATTCCAAATGATTTTTGTCATCAAGAGTTCCTCCTAACCTCATTATAGTATGGTCAATATAGATAACCT